>CAUQNI010000012.1:0-64337 GCA_963519555.1 uncultured bacterium | reverse complement strand
TATTCGTCAAGAAATTGATCAAATCGACGACCAAATTGTCAAACTGTTAGAAGAACGAATGCATTTGGTTGAGGGTGTAGTTGCCTATAAGAAAGCCTCAGGAAAACCGATTTTAGATACTAAGAGAGAAGAAGTTATTTTTGAAAAGGTTAGAAGTCGTGTAGAGGACAAGCGCTATCAGGAAACTATTGTCGCAACTTTTTCTGACATACTCAAACGTTCGCGTGATTATCAGGATCAAAACATCAAATGAAAAAAGAACAATTTTATCCGCTAGGAATTTTTCTAGCTGCCATGGTGGGTGGACTTGTCCGCTATCTGGTTTCTACTTGGTTACCAGCCAGTCCTGACTTTCCTTGGGGCACTCTCTTTGTCAACTATCTAGGAATTTTCTGCTTGGTCTATCTTGTCAAGGGCTATCTGGTCTATAAGGGGACTAGTAAGGGCTTAATTTTAGCCTTGGGGACGGGTTTTTGTGGAGGTTTGACAACCTTTTCTAGTCTCATGCTTGATGCTGTGAAACTGCTTGATACAGGGTGTTATCTTAGTTTAGTCCTGTATTTGCTTTTGAGCATCGGTGGAGGCCTGTTCTTGGCTTACTATTTGGGGAGGAAGAAATGGTAATGGTCTATCTTGCAATTGCTTGTGGTCTTGGAGCGCTCGTACGGTATTTCTTTTCCCGCTATAATCAAGCTTTTAAATTGCCTTTCGGAACGCTCATAGCCAATCTTTTGGGTTGTTTTTTAATTGGATTATTCTACAATCATGTGGAGTCTAAGGAAGTTTATGCTATTTTAGCGACGGGTTTTTGTGGAGGTTTAACAACCTTCTCTACCTTGAATGACGAACTCCAAAGACTGTTAAGTGATAGGAAGGTATTTTATTCTTATTTAGCTTTGACCTACCTAGGTGGTTTGATTGCGATTTTTTTAGGAATTCTGCTATAAATTTCTTTACTTTTTTGTGGAAATTTGGTAAACTGTATCTTGTGTGTAATGGACGCACAAAAATACAGTTTATCCGCTGAGGAAGATTCCTCAAGATTGACAAAGATAGGAGAATAAAATGAATCCATTAATCCAAAGCTTGACTGAAGGTCAACTTCGTACAGATATCCCATCATTCCGTCCTGGTGACACTGTTCGTGTACACGCGAAAGTTGTCGAAGGTAACCGTGAACGTATCCAGATTTTTGAAGGTGTTGTTATCGCACGTAAAGGTGCTGGCATCTCAGAAAACTACACAGTTCGTAAAATCTCTAACGGTGTAGGTGTTGAGCGTATCTTCCCAATCCACACTCCACGTGTTGAAAAGATCGAAGTTGTTCGTTACGGTAAAGTACGTCGTGCGAAATTGTACTACTTGCGTGCTCTTCAAGGTAAAGCAGCTCGTATCAAAGAAATCCGTCGTTAATTCGACTAAAAAACTCTGCTTTTTCAGCAGAGTTTTTATCTAGCTCCCTTAGTTCAATGGATATAACAACTCCCTCCTAAGGAGTAGTTGCAGGTTCGATTCCTGCAGGGGGCATTTTTAGAAATGTAAAGAAAGACAAAGAATATTCAAAGTGTTTGTTTATGGGCAATCATCACAATTTAGTTTTTTAAAATAGGTTAGTATTTTTGGAATATTTGACCAAAGTGTGACCAAAATTTGACCAAAAGTCAATGAATATAGAATAAAGTAGATCAGGAAGCTGGTCTATTTTATTTTGTAGTTATTGAGAAAAAAAGAGGTTTGTTTTAATTTGACATTAATACACATAATGCGTATAATAGTAAGTGTAAGGAGGTAACAATAATATATGCCACTTACAGGTAAAGAAATGGTGAAACTAGCTCTTGAGAATGGATGGGTTGAAGTTCGTCAAAGAGGAAGTCATCATCATTTTAAGAAAGAGGGTTTTTCTTATCTTGTCACGATTCCAGTTCATGGAAATGAAGATTTGGGAAAGGGATTGGAGAGAAAGATTCTCAAAGATTTAGGATTGTAATTTTTACTGTCCTAAGTCTTTTTATATCAGAGGTAGTAGAATGTTGGAGGTAGTAGAATGTTAAAAACGTATCCAGCTATATTTCATAAAGAAGGAACAGGATATTGGGTAGAATTTCCAGAATTTGGTGGTGGTACAGAAGGAAAAAATATCGAAGAAGCGATGAAAAATGCTCGAGAAATGCTTGAAAATGTTTTAGCTTCTTATATCGATGAAGGGATGGCATTGCCTACTCCAAGTGATATTTTAAAGATTGAAGTTTCAGATGGTTTTGTATCAATGATTCAAGTTGATCCTGCGCCTTTTGTGAGAAGTAACAAGGCGATTAGAAAGAACGTGACCGTTCCTGAATGGCTAGTTCGTCTTGCTGATCGAGAAAAGATTAACTATTCAGAAGTTTTGGCACAAGCATTAGAGAAGAAGTTACAAGTTTAAATTTAAAGCCTTTATTTAATAGGGATATGATTGTAATGTATTGACAACATAAAAAAGGATAGAAGCTATGGTTTATACAATAGATCAGATAAAGGAAAAAATTGTTCCTATTGCTAAACAGTATGATTTGTCTAAAATATATCTATTCGGATCTTATGCTAGAGGTGAAGCTGATGAAAAGAGTGATGTTGATATTGCTTTGGAGTTAGAGGATGATTCGATCTATTTTGATGTATATGGTAGGATTTTAACTATTTTTGATGGTAATATAGATATTCTATTGGTTAGTGATTTACTTTCTCCAAAAACAAATATTGGGAAGTTAGTCAAGAAAAATTTTTTGAATGATAGAGAGGTTATTTATGAGAAGTCAATCTCTTGAAACTGATATAGCATATTTGAAGGATATGGTTTTATATCTTGATAAGGCTGTTGCTGTTTTGGATAAAGCAAGAAGATATAATTTACCTTTAGATGATGATATGGTAGTTGATTCTATCGCTATGAATTTAGGCTAAGTAGGAGAACAGTTATCGTTAGGCAAATTATCAGATGAAGTAAAACAGAAGTATTCAGATAGGATAAACTGGATTCAGATAAAAGGTTTTAGAAATTTTATTTATCATAATTATTCCAACTTAAATTTTAAAATTGTAGAGGGTATATTGAAGAAATCTGTTCCCAAAACGAAAGAATCTATATACTCGATTATAAGAGAATTAGAAGGTGAATTATAAAGTAGAAAATATTATTTTTTAGAAAGATAAACTATAAAGATGTATGAAAGATTTGTTAGAAATCGACAAATTTTATTCCTCAAAAAACGAATATTTCCATAAGAGAAATTCTTATTGATAAAGATTTAATATCTGTATTGGATGCATTGAAAGAGGAACAAGATAAGGTTCTTTATAATCGTGAAGAATTAAAGAAATATGATTTGATCTTTTGTAATAGAAGGTATAAACTTTCTACAAATTATGGATTGAATAAATGCTTGAAAGTATTTTTATCCGAACTTGGGATAGGTAGTCAAACCATGATAGTAATAGCAGGAAGGTATATTTACGGTTCATATTTATTATCAAAAAGTGTTGATATATGGGCTATTTCAAGATTACTAAGGCATAAAGATATACAACAAATTATTCAAACTTACGGACATACTCTAAAATAGGGTTATTGATAAAGAGTATGATTTTGTAAGAGAATGAATGTTAGTAAAAGGATAAAATAATTTTGACCAATTAAATAGGAAAAATAAGGACTTCCATTATTAGAATGTCCTTATTTTTATTATGGAATTGGGACAAATGAGGTAAAGGTTCAAATCTATGAACTCAGAAAGCAAGTACAAAGCTTTAAACAGCTTTCGAAAAGATTTGGTGTGGATTTTTTGGGCTAAGGTTTGTTACAAGATGAATTGATTGTTATGAACTAGAGAGTGTAAAAAAATGGGGAAAATCGTTATTATTCTCCTGAATTTGATATGTTGTAAAAGACTATTTCTGGTCTGTTAAATCTATCAATAGCAAAATCTAAACGTGAATAGTCTAATATCTAGTACATTTAACGTTAATAGTTTTATCAATCGTTTGAGTAAGAAAATTTCAAAAGAAGAAGGGATAGGTTTTCAAAAATAACATACCTAGCCATTATTTATCTATAATTTGTATCTTTTGGTTTATTAATTTGTATTTAAAATTTAATCATGTTACAATTGAAATCGAATAGAAAAGGAAAATGCAAACGTGGGCACACTATTAGCAACAAGATTAAAAAATAGACGAAAAGAATTAAAAATGTCTCAGAGAGAATTGGCTGAGGGGATATGTAAACAGGGACAGATTAGTCGATTAGAGAATGGAGAATTTACTCCAGGAGCCGACTTTTTATATGCTTTGTCGAAGAAGTTAAAAGTTAGTATAGATTATTTTTTAATGAGCAGATTGTAGAAGAGATTGATGAGTTATCAGAGTTTAAAAACTTAGCCCAGACATTTATCACAAATCGAAATTATGAGTCTTTGAAATATATATATGAATTAGAGAGTGTAAAGGTACATCGCTTGTCTCTAGTAAATAAATTTTATATGGAGTGGATAAAATCTCTTATAGATTTTTATTTCTATGGGCAAAAAGAGGAGGCTGTGGCAAGATTGGAGAAGGTACTGTCTCAGTTAAATGTAACTGACCTAATCTACCTTCAAGTTTCAAATACTCTATTTAATTTTTATTATGATATTGAAGATTTAGAGAGTTTTAATGAAATTCGAGAAAAGTTAGAGTATCAAGTAAATCAACTCAAGTTAAACACAATCGAAGAATTAAACCTTTCTATTAAATTTAATTATAATGTTTGTCGCTATCTATGGTTGCAGAATAATACTGAAGAGGCTATTACTAAAATCACAGATACGATAAAGCAATGTAAGACGTATAGAACAACATATCTTTTGGCTGATTTGTATGTATTGATGGGAAATGTCAGTAAGAATTTTTCTTCTAAAGTTGCAGTAAAAGAGTACTTTGAAACGGCTTATTTCCTGTATAAGCTTGAGGGCAATATGTCAATGGCTCTTAAAATCGAGCATTATATTGCAGATCTAACAGAATAGTAAAGACGATGTTCAATTAAGCATCGTTTTTTTAATCCAAAAAGATACAAATATGTATTTAATAAAAACATTATTAAAATTCTTGACATTATTATATTGAAGTGCTAAAATGAGTGCAAAAAATATTAGGCTTTTTGTCCATAAAACATCTACAGAAACTTACTATAGACTGAGTGAATGTAAAGAGACTTCAGCCTTTGAAGAATTGAGAGGTAAAATTAATGAATGAATTAGAAGTTAGATTTGAACTCAACGATGAGAGAGATTATAATAATGCTATTTCATATTTAGAAAAATCTTATAAATTTAAGAGTGAAAATAAGCAAGTTGATGAATATTTTAAAATAAAAGGAAGAGAATTTGAAAATGATGAGGTAGGTAGCTTTATCTACAGAATTCGTCAAGAAGCTGATAATAAAGCATGTGTTTTCACAAGAAAAGATACGATAAAACAAGGAATGTGGAGTGAAAGTGAAATAGAGTTAGAATCTGAAAAATTAGAATTTGTAAGAAATATCTTGCAAGATGGATTTTCAAATATTTTCACAATAAGTAAACATAGAAAGACTTATCATGATGAATTAGAAAATAAAACGATTAATCTAGATAAGATTGATGGTCTTGGGTTTTATCTTGAGATAGAGATTTTAGGAGATTTTTCAAAAGAAGATTATAGTAATTTTTATGATAAAATGTGCGGAGAGTTCTCGTTTTTAAATTCAAAAATAGAAACAAAGGGCTATGTCCAATTAATGAGAGAAAAAAATGGACGTAATTGAAATTATCAAATAGTCTTGTTGGAATTGTATACTCAATTGCTGGATTTGGTAGTTTGATAGCAGTAACTCTTCTTTCTACTTTTTTGAATAAGAAGGATACCATTTTTGCACCTTTTGGAGGGATTTTAGCTGCTTATTTTAATTGGCTTTTAAATCCGAGATTAAGTCTAGTTATTTTGGGATTACTAAGTAGTTTATTGGTTATTCTTATAAAGAGTTATGAAAAAAAGCTAACTAAGAAAAGAACTGCAATATTTATAAAGGAAGATTAGTGGATTAATTATCATTAGAAAAAATAATATTAATTCGTAGTAAAATAAAAAAATGAAAAAGGTTTTACATAATGTACTACCTTTTTCAGATTTAATAATTATTTAGGGGATAGAACTAGAGACCAAAAATACTGAATCTTAATACTCTTCGAAAATCAAATTCAAACCACGTCAGCTTCGCCTAGCCGTACTCAAGTACTGCCTACGGCTAGCTTCCTAGTTTGCTCTTTGATTTTCATTGAGTATAAACTGCACCCCAAAAGTAAGATTTTCTGTCTAACTTTTGGGGTCGTACCTTATCTCTAACTTCTGGGGTGCTTTTTCTATATTCAAATTATTTTACAGTACCCATGTGCGGATGGCATGGGCTACGCCGGATTCGTCATTTGTTTTAGTGATGTATTTGGCGATTTTTTTGATTTCTGGATTTCCATTTTCCATGACAACTGGGTTACCAACGACTTCTAGCATAGCACGGTCATTTTCTTCGTCTCCGATTGCCATGGTTTCATCTTTGGTCAATCCTAGTTTTTCAGCTAGATGAGTAATAGCTGAACCCTTGTCTACATTCTTTTTAAGGAGTTCGAGGTAGAAAGGAGCGGATTTGTTGATGGAGTAGCGTTCGTAAAATTCGGCTGGAATCTTTTCAATGGCAGCATCTAGAATCTCTGGTTCATCGATGAACATACATTTGACGATTTCCTTGTCAGCCATTTCTTCAGGTGTGCGGTAGAAGATAGGCATGCTGACGAGGGTTGATTCGTGCACTGTATATTTTCCGATATTGCGATTGGCAGTGTAGATACCGTCCTTGGTAATGGCGTGCATGTGGACACCGAGCTTACGACTGAGGAATTCCATATCCAGATAATCCTCATAGGTCAAGGATTCGCTAATAATCTCATGGCCTGTAGCGGTTTCTTGGACAAGGGCACCGTTGAAGGTCACGACATAGTCACCCTCGTCTCTCAACTGCAAGTCGTCCAGAAGTTTGGCAACACCTGCGATAGGGCGACCAGTTGCAATCACGACTTTGACACCAGCTTCTTTGGCATCTTGGATGGCAGAAAAGACTTCAGGAGTGATCTCCTTTTTACTGTTGACTAGGGTTCCGTCAATATCGACGGCAATTAGTTTAATACTCATACATTTCCTCTTCTAGTTTTTATTTGGGGTAAAATGATCGTTCTCAATCAAGTGTAGAAATTGCTGGGTAATGCTTGCGAAGATGCTGTTTTGGTCCAACATTTCTTTTGGAAAATAAAAGCGATTATCTCCGTGGCGACTGCCAGCAAGGGATTGGACGATAGGAGACAGGCTAGAGAGTTCGGCTAGTTCTCCATTTTTTTGTAAAATCTCAATCTGTGTCCGTGGATTTTCAGATTCGGGACGATAGATATCATAAGGAAGGTCAAAGTTCTTATGAATGGCAGTATAGTAGTCGGGATCAAAGCCAATGTCCTCAACCAATTTTCTCATGCTAGCGAGTTGGTCTTGGTCTTCTTGTGAAAAAGTAATGGATTTAAAGACCTTGCGGTTGACAAAGCGTTGCGATAAGTCAGCAAGAATCTTGTCAGGACTGGTCATCCAGAGCTGGAAGTAGGTATTCATCACACCATCATCTAGAGCCAGATAATCAGACAAGGTCACATTTTTTTCAAAGAAAGGCAGGAGATGTGGGGAAGTTCGGGCAAAGAAGTCCTTGTCTTCAGGATAGAGTTCCTTGGCGCGTTTGAGGAGATTCTGCAGGAGAACTTCCATGGCGCGTGTTGCTGGGTGGAAATAAACCTGCATGTACATCTGGTAGCGACTGAGGACGTAGTCTTCGATGGCGTGCATGCCATTACGCTGAAAGGCGATACCATTTTCGACAGGACGAATGACTCGGAGGATGCGAGTCAGGTCAAATTCCCCATAAGATGCTCCCGTAAAATAGGAGTCACGCAAGAGATAGTCCATGCGGTCTGCATCAATCTGACTGGAAATGAGTTGCACGACCTGCTTGTTAGGATAGGTATGGTCGATGACACTGGCAACCTTTTCTGGAAAATCTGGTGCCACTTGTAGTAAGACTTGGTGAATCTCTGTCTCAGGACTTTGGATTATTTCCTGAGTAATGGCTTCATGGTCTGTATCAAAGAGATGTTCAAAAGTATGGGAGTAGGCACCATGCCCAAGGTCATGTAGGAGAGCAGCGGTCATGGTCAAGAGAGACTCGGCAGGATTCCATTCCTTAGGATATTTTTCTTCAAAAATCTCTGTGATACGTCGAGCAATCTCATAGACTCCTAGACAGTGAGAGAAGCGACTGTGTTCTCCACCGTGGAAGGTATAACTGGAAGTTCCCAGTTGCTTGATACGACGCAAACGCTGAAATTCTTTTGTATTGATCAAGTCATAGATGATTTGATTATTGACATGGATGTAGTTGTGAACTGGGTCACGGAATACTTTTTCGTTCATATGACCATTATAGCAAAAAGCTAGAGTTTTTGGTAAAATAGTAGGACAAGAGACAAGAAAGAGGACATGATGTGAAGATTCGAATGCGAAATAGGATTCAGTTTGATGAACAGTTGGAAGTGATTGACCAGCTCTATGACGTGGAAGTGCGTGAAAAGGGAGATTTTAGCTATTTAATCTTTTATAATGAGGAAAAAGAAAAAGTGGTTCTCAAGTTTCATGGTCAAGAACTGGTGATGACCCGTTTTTCCAATCCCAAGACCATTATGCGTTTTCTAAAGGATAGTGATAGTTTAGCCTATATCCCCACACCTATGGGCATGCAGGAATTTATCATTCAAACGAATCGTTATCAAGTGGATGGGCAAAAGATTTATTTAGATTATCAATTACAAAATCAAGAGGGACAACCCTTTGCTAGCTATCAATTGGAAATTACTTGGGGTTAGTCTCTTGTCTTTTTCAAATTTAGCTAGCTGTCTTCTTGGATTGGCTTTCTAGTGTGGTAGATTAGGGATAATATCCAAATTTCATACAGCAGTTATATTGTTATGTACACAGAGATTAGTTTTGTACTAGTCTCTTTTTCTTTATTTTACCGAAGACTATTGGTTGGATAATCCTCTCAAATATGGTATACTCATTACTGTAAAAGGAGATGGATGCCTAAATGCTGAAAACACAAGAAATTGCCGATAAATATGGTATAACAAGACAGACATTGAATAATTGGATGCAAAAAGGAATAATTTCTCAACCTCGAAAAAATAATCGTTCTGCTTATGAATGGGAAGAAGAAAATGAAAAAGAGATTGTGAGAGTGATTTCAGAAGAAATTCCTGCAAAATATTATGTTTCAAATAAAGAGACATTAAAAATTGGGAATCGACGCTATCTTGGAAGTAAACAAAAGATGCTTGATTTCATATTGAAGACAGTATCAGAAAATATTGGAAGTATCGATAGTGTGGCGGATATATTTGGTGGAACAGGTGTTGTTGCAGACTTATTTAGAAAACAGAATAAAAAAGTTATAGTGAATGATATACTCTATAGCAACTTTGTTTCCTTTCAAACTTGGTTTTCGAATGAGGATGTAGATATTCATAAAGTTTCTCATATAATTGATGAATTAAATAATTTATCCCCTAAAAAAGGCTATGTTTCTAAGAATTTTGGTGGTGCTTACTTTTCTGAAGAAAATGCTGGAAAGATTGACTCAATTCGTGAAGAAATTGAAAAATATAAATCAGGTAATCAGAGAGAGTATTTCATGTTACTAACCAGTCTATTGTACGCTATGGATAAAGTAGCTAATACTGTGGGTCATTATGACGCTTATAGGAAAAAAATGGACTCTTGCAAGGAAATATATTTAAGAGTCCCTGAGTATAATGAAAACAAGCAGAATGAAATTTATAATAAAGATGCTAATAAATTAGTTAAAGAAATTTATGCAGACCTTGTCTATATTGATACGCCATATAATTCACGTGGTTATGAAAATGCCTACCATGTTTTAGAAAATATTGCTGAATGGAAAAAACCAGAAGTAGAAGGTGTAGCAAAGAAGGCAATTAATCGTTCAGAAAAAGGTTCTGACTATACAAAAAGTAAAGCCCCTCAGGCTTTTGAAGATTTGATTCTAAACATTAACGCTAAATATATATTGGTTAGCTATAATAATATGAATAAAAAGGGTAATTCACGCTCAAATGCTAAAATTTCAAATGAAGAAATAATCGAGATTTTATCGAAAAGAGGAAAGGTTCAGGTATTTGAAACTAATTTCGCACCTTTCACGACAGGTAAGTCTAAAATTGAAAATCATAAAGAATTACTTTATTTATGCACGGTTTCCTCTGATAATAAAAAAGAAGAAAAGTTAATAAAAAGTGCTCTTAACTATACTGGAGGAAAGTATAAGTTGCTTCCTCAGTTATTACCTCTTTTCCCTGAAAGCTATAATAAATTTATTGATTTATTCTCCGGTGGAGCAACAGTAGCAGTTAATCTTGCTAACATTGATAAATCAAAAAGTAAAAAGTATATTATCAATGATGTAAGTAAGGAATTAATCGATTTTTATAAATATTTAGAAAATCAAAAAGATGTAACGGTATTTTTGGATAAAGTAGAGGAAGCTATAGAGTTATATAAACTTTCGAATACACAGAAATATGGCTATGCTCACTACGGAGTAAACAGCTCTACGGGACTGGGTTCGTATAATAAAGAGGCTTTTCTAAAACTTCGTCAAGATTACAATAAGAAAAATTATAATAAAGTTGATAAGGAAGTGTTATTTTATCTATTAATTGTATTTGGTTTTAACAATCAAATCAGATTTAATAACAAAGGAGAGTATAATCTTCCTGTAGGTAAGCGTGATTTTAACGCTAATATGAAATCTAAACTAATTACGTTCATTCAAGTTTTACAAAATTACAATTTTGTTATCCAATCTTGTGATTTTCGTAAAACTATGAATCAAGTAAATAAAGGAGATTTTGTATATGCAGATCCTCCTTATCGCATTACTACTGCCGCATACAATGAAAATGGTGCGTGGACATTAAAGGATGATTTGGATTTGTTTAAGTATTTAGATAGCATAAACGATAAGGGAGCTTATTTTGCTCTTTCTAATGTTGTCATTCATAACAATAAAGAAAATAAAGAATTGATGAAATGGGCTTCAAAGTATAATTTACATGTATTGGATTACCATTACAATAATAGTAATTATCAGTCTAAGGCGAAAATGAGTAATACTGTTGAAGTCTTGATTACAAACTATAATTTGAAAGGTGATATATGAGGCTAAAAGAGTCAACAAGCATTTTTAATATGGGTGATACGAGTATTCGTGTCAAAGAAGTTGTCCCTATCTACAAACAGATTTTAAAAACTCTTCAAAAGCATAATCAGTCAAATCAGAAATGGAACAATGAGAGTCAAACAAGTTTTTATTCATCAGTTTTAAGCGATTTTGCAAAAGCTGAAACAGAGGATGGAATTAACCTTTTTGGGAATTTGAATAGAAATGAAATAACTGGTTTAGACAAAAGAGGGAGAACTCTAACAAATGCTCTTGTCAAGATTGGTTTTATTAACCATGATAGAAAATTATCTCAAGTTGGGCTGAATTATATTTCTGAAACAGAGCAAGCTTTTGATAAATTAGAAGAACTTTTTGGTTTAACAATTGATAATCTTGTTTATTTTAGGCAATTATTGAAGCTTCGTATATATGATAGTAACTCTGATAAATACTTCTATAATTTCCGTTTTGCTCTTGCTTTTTTGAACAGATATAGCAAAGTTCCTGTTAGAGATTTTCTATGGATAGTGGAAAGCATTAAGCCAAACTTTTCAGAAGAAAAAATCAAAGTGATTATCGATAATTACCAATCTGTTTATGATAACAATAAAACTTTTGAACGGTATAGAGATGAAGAGTTCGTTAATCATATATTGATTCCTGAAAGAGTGGATGAAGCTCGCAAAATGTTTAGGAATAAAAATTTTTCGGATGAAAACTTCAAAAAACTTTTTCCAAATCGAAAGAATAGTAATAAAAGTTTAGAATATAAAAGTTTTGTTCTTTCAATTATAAAATTTACAGAAGAAAAGACAGAGCGGTCATTTGAAGAAATGATGAGTCTTTCTAAACAAGATGCTATTAAGAAAGCTTTTGGAGACGGTAAGGCTGTTTTCAAGTATAAAAATAAAGATTCTATTCAAGAGTTTGTAATTAAAAACAGTGATAACCCATTGCTATCAGGTCAATATTTGGATATATATTATACATTTGCATGGTCTAAGCATAATGATTTGATTAAAGAATATAGTGATATGTGTAAAAGAATATTTTCTTTATCTGGAGTAATCAGTTTTAATCAAGGAGTTGTATCGCTTGGTCAGCCTTGGATTTTTCCTAAACTTTTTCCTCTACTAAATGAAAATTTTAATATATCAGGAGAAGAAAGTTATGAAGAATACGAAAATAATATAAAGAGTCCTTTCTATCAAGATACTTGTATATCGGATATTTTAGACTTATCTCATAGTCAAGTTTCAGAAATACAAAATCAGATTGCAGAAGAATTCGGCGTTCCTGATATTTCAAATATCAAACAATTTGTAGAAGATACGCAGGAAATAGAATTTAGGAAATTTGTTGAACAAGAATTTGATATCACTAAAGTATCTGAAATTTTGAGTTTCATTTCTCAAAGAAATGATAAGAAGGTTCAAGAGCTTGTTACGGATAATGCTTTAGTTCCTACTATTTTCGAATATATATTGGCTATTGCATGGTACTATATATCAGATAAGAAGTTTCAACTTAGAAAGTCCATGCAGTTGACATTTTCCGCTGATAACCTACCGCTATCACATGCTGGAGGTAATAAAGGAGATATCGAGATTGAATATAGCGATAAAATGCTTTTACTTGAAGCAACATTAATGGATAAATCGACTCAAAAGCGTGGTGAGTTAGAGCCAGTTATACGTCATTCTGTAAATTTAGCACTATCTACCAATAAACCACTACAAACAATATTTGTAGCCAATGAAGTGGACGATAATGTAGTTAATATTTTTAGAGCAACATCATTCATTGAGTTGAATGGCACATTAACAAAAGGTAGTGTAAAAGGGTTAAATATCTTTGCTTTGACAATTCCAGAAATTATAAATATTTTGGATAGAGAGGTTAGTGAGCAGAGAATTTTCGAAAAATTAGATGATTTTTCTACTATCGAACCTTATAGGATAGAAAATGGATGGCGTGAAGAGATAGTATCTGAAATTTTAGCATAGCATGTAGGAAATGCGAGTAATTATAGAGGTTTGTATAAGATAATTGATGTAGAAAGGTTTGTATTCAATGATTCAAAGAGGTTCAGAGTTTAGAAAATGGGATTTACATATTCATTCTCCCTATACAGTGTTAAATAATCAGTTTGATAAGCTGTCCGATGGAAGTCCAGATGTAGAAAAATTCATTCAAAAGATAAAGGACGAAGGCATCTCTGCGGTTGGATTGACTAATTATTTTAACTTTAATGATGATGATTTCAGATTAAAGGACAGGCTGAATAAAGAAGGAATTGCAACTTTTTTAAATCTAGAAATTAGGCTTTCATATATAAATAAATCTGACCAACTTTTTGATTATCATATAATTTTTGACAATAAATTGCCTGACATTATTATCAAAAATCTATTAGGTCAATTAAAGGCTAATATTGGTAGCACTAATAAATCTTTTAATACTTTAACAAATAGCGAAATTGAAAATGTCGCAAATATTGATTTAAGTCAATTATTGAAAGTATTAAATAATGATAAAGAGCTAAATGGGCGTTTTTTGACAGGGTTTCTTTCAAGAGGTCATGGTAGTGCTACCAGCGATTCTGACCCTAAAAATGGTGCAGTATATGAAAATATCTGTGTTAATTCAGACTTTCTAATACATTCAAGTTGTGACAATCCAGCAACCTGTAAAGATAAAAAATGCAAACACAATAATATTTTGGTAGATAGGAAATTTTGGCTTGATAAATCACCATATGTAAGACCGCTACTTCAATCCTCAGATTCTCACTCTTTGGAACAAATAGGAAGTAAGTATTCTTGGGTAAAAGCAGATTTAACTTTTGATGGTCTGGAACAAATAAAGTATGAACCAGAATATCGTATTAGTGTTGAGAAAGAAAAACCCACTCTCAAAAAGGATGAACTTGTCATTGATAAGATTCTATATAACGGTCAAGATATTTACCTATCCGAAAATCTGAATACAATTATCGGTGGACGCTCAACTGGTAAATCAACTCTATTAAACTCTATAGCTAAAAAGCTAGGACAAGAGCTGAATAATGGTTCATATTCTTTTGAGAATATGGATGATTTTCACATTATTTGGAAAGATCAGCAAGAAAATAATTCCAGAAAAATAGAGTATATACCTCAAGAACACATGTTTACTTTATCCAGAGACAATAAGAAACTTAAAGATTTGGTAGGAAATATAATTCAATCCAAAGCAATGGACTCTGAGTTAAGGAAATATGAACAAAATTGCACTACTTTACGCCTTGAAATTAGAGGGTTACTTGATAGTTATAAAGAGAACCAAAAAAACATTCATGAGCTAATTAAGCCAGAAGCAGAAAAACAAGCTACTCAAAATCGAATAGACATATATGAAACAAAGAAAAAAGAATTATTAAATGCTAGTGAGATAACTGAACAAGAAAGAGATTTATTTGAAAATCAAAACAAAGAATTGCAGTTATTGAAAACACAAAAAGAGATTCATGAATCTGATTTACAATATATATCTAGCATCCCTCCAATTACATTTGAATTTCAAAGTTTTAATAAAACAATTTCTCCGTCTCAAGATTTAAGGGTTAAAATTGGTCAGATTACAGATCGGTTGCATGATTTCGTCAGAGCACAACAGAAACATGAAATTAGAGTGATAAAGTCAGAAAAAGAAAGTTTGATTAAAGTTAGTGAAAGTAAAATTGCTGATATAGAAAATGATGACACATACACTAAATGTGTTGAGGCGATGAAAAATGATTCAGAGATAACTAGATTAAATTCCTTAATCAAGAATGAAGTTGATATTTTAGCTAAAATTAAAGCGTTTGAAAAACAAAGGGATGAATTCGATAAGTTAAAAGAAGAAATTCAAAAAGAAATTATTTCGAAATATAAGGAATACTCTGATATTAGGGCTGAATTGTTGAATAATTTTAAGATTGAAGATGATAATGGGGATAATTTAAAGATTGCAGTTAAGTTTTCTTTAATTAATTTAGAGGCTGAATTTGATTATGTTAGTGCTCGAGGTCGTTCAAAACAAGATTTTATAGAAAAAATGACAGATTCTTTTGATAAAGTTATTGATTCTATATTCAATGATGATAGCCTTGTATTCAATGGAAATAGGGATAAGTTTAGTCATATTGAACATTTTTTTACCACTAATTTTTATGAATATAATTTCGAAATTGAATATCAAGGTGATAAATTTGAGCAGATGTCTCCTGGTAAAAAATCGTTTATCGTATTAAAGTTGATATTAGAATTCTCAGATAGTAAAATTCCTGTATTAATTGACCAGCCCGAAGATAGCTTGGATAATAGGGCAATATTTAATGAATTAACGAAATACATCAAAAAAACTAAAAAGAATCGACAAATAATCATAGTTACTCACAATCCTAATATAGTTGTATCCGGTGATGCGGAAAATATTATTGTAGCTAATCAGCAATCTGACAGCCATCCAAACCAGAATGGTAAAAAATTTGATTATATAAATGGTGCTTTAGAGAATCATAACAATGATTCTACATCTGAATTTATACTTCAAAAATACAGTATCAGAAAACATGTATGTGATATTTTGGAAGGTGGAGAAGACGCCTTTATTAAGAGGGAAAATAAATACAGTATTAATGGCTAACAATAATTGTATTAGTTAAAAATGGAGAACATTAATTTATAAAATACACATGTTTAGCTCTAGCAATCAGACTCTAGTTTTTGGTCAGACTTTTTAAGGAGTTAGAGTTGGTCATTGGACTGCCGAGTAATGTGTGGTATAATAAAAGTTATGGAAATCGAAAAAACCAATCGGATGAATGCGCTCTTTGAATTTTATGCAGCGCTGTTAACAGATAAGCAAATGAATTATATAGAGCTCTACTACGCTGATGATTACAGCCTTGCTGAAATTGCCGAGGAGTTTGGTGTCAGTCGTCAGGCTGTCTATGACAATATCAAGCGGACAGAAAAGATTCTGGAAGATTATGAGATGAAATTGCACATGTACTCGGACTACATTGTCCGCAGTCAGATTTTTGACCAGATTTTGGAGCGCTATCCCAAGGATAACTTTCTGCAGGAGCAGATAGAAATTTTAACAAGCATTGATAATAGAGAATAAGAGGAAGAAACATGGCATTTGAAAGTTTAACAGAACGTTTGCAGAACGTCTTTAAAAATCTACGTAAAAAAGGAAAAATCTCTGAATCTGATGTCCAAGAGGCAACCAAAGAAATTCGCTTGGCCTTGCTTGAGGCCGACGTTGCCTTGCCCGTTGTAAAGGACTTTATCAAGAAAGTTCGTGAGCGTGCGGTCGGGCACGAGGTCATTGATACCCTTAATCCTGCCCAACAGATTATTAAAATCGTTGATGAGGAACTGACAGCTGTTTTAGGTTCTGATACAGCAGAGATTATCAAGTCACCTAAGATTCCTACGATTATCATGATGGTTGGTTTGCAGGGGGCTGGTAAAACAACCTTTGCTGGTAAACTAGCTAACAAACTCAAGAAGGAAGAAAATGCCCGTCCTTTGATGATTGCGGCGGATATTTATCGTCCTGCTGCCATTGATCAGCTTAAAACCTTGGGGCAACAGATTGATGTGCCTGTCTTCGCTCTTGGGACAGAAGTACCAGCTGTTGAGATTGTACGTCAAGGTTTGGAACAAGCCCAAGCCAATCATAATGACTATGTCTTGATTGATACGGCAGGTCGTTTGCAGATTGATGAGCTTCTCATGAATGAGCTTCGTGATGTGAAAGCACTGGCTCAACCAAATGAAATCCTGCTCGTCGTTGATGCCATGATTGGTCAGGAAGCGGCCAATGTTGCGCGTGAGTTTAATGCTCAGTTAGAAGTGACTGGGGTTATCCTTACTAAGATTGATGGAGACACTCGAGGTGGTGCGGCTCTATCTGTTCGTCATATTACTGGAAAACCAATCAAGTTCACTGGTACAGGTGAAAAGATTACGGACATTGAAACCTTCCACCCAGACCGTATGTCTAGCCGTATCCTTGGTATGGGGGATATGCTCACTTTGATTGAGAAAGCTTCTCAAGAATACGATGAGCAAAAAGCCCTTGAAATGGCTGAGAAGATGCGTGAAAACACCTTTGATTTCAATGATTTCATCGATCAGTTGGATCAGGTGCAAAACATGGGGCCAATGGAAGACTTGCTCAAGATGATTCCAGGTATGGCCAACAATCCAGCTCTACAAAATATGAAGGTGGATGAGCGTCAGATTGCTCGTAAACGTGCCATTGTATCTTCTATGACGCCTGAAGAGCGTGAAAATCCAGATTTGTTAAATCCAAGCCGTCGCCGTCGTATCGCTGCAGGTTCTGGAAATACCTTTGTCGAAGTTAATAAATTCATCAAAGACTTTAATCAGTCCAAACAGCTTATGCAGGGAGTCATGTCTGGCGATATGAACAAGATGATGAAGCAGATGGGAATCAATCCAAACAACCTTCCTAAAAATATGCCAAATATGGGAGGAATGGATATGTCTGCCCTTGAAGGAATGATGGGACAAGGTGGTATGCCTGACTTGTCAGCTCTCGGAGGAGCAGGAATGCCAGATATGAGCCAGATGTTTGGTGGCGGACTCAAAGGTAAAATCGGTGAATTTGCCATGAAACAGTCTATGAAACGCATGGCGAATAAAATGAAGAAAGCGAAGAAGAAACGCAAGTAAACAAAGGAAGGCCGCAGGGCTTTCCTTTCTTGGAAAGAAGAAAATGAGCACTTCCGTAATTGGAAATGCTCGTTTTTTGATATGTTTAGACTCTTATACTCAATGAAAATCAAAGAGCAAACTAGGAAACTAGCCGCAAGCTGCTCAAAATACTGTTTTGAGGTTGTAGATAAGACTGACGAAGTCAGTCACATATATACGGCAAGGCGACGTTGACGTGGTTTGAAGAGATTTTCGAAGAGTATTAATCTTTATTTTCGTATGGCAAGATTAAGTTCAAGATGATTCCTGTCATGGCTGATAGGGCAGTACCTGAAAGTGTTACTGGACCAAGTTTAAGGATAGCTCCTCCAAGTCCAAGGACCAACATAGCACTTGCGATGATTAGGTTACGCATTTGAGCGAAATCAACACGTTCTTTAATCAAGACCTTCAAACCGTTGCTGGCGATAACTCCATAGAGAAGGATTGACATACCACCAAGTACAGCATTTGGAATAGTTGAAATCAAGGCAGTGAATTTACCAAGGAAGCTAAGGGCAATTGCGATGAAGGCAGCGTTACGGATAACTGAGACAGAAGCGATACGAGTCATACCGATAACCCCTGTGTTTTCTCCGTAAGTTGTATTGGCTGGTCCACCAAGGAAGGCAGAAACAGAAGTTGCAATACCGTCACCAAGAAGAGTACGGTGAAGACCTGGTTCTTTCAAGAATTGACGGCCACAGATTTGACCCAAAACAGTATGGTCTCCGATATGTTCAGAAATTGTTACGATAGCGATTGGCAAGATAGCGATGGTTTCTGGACCAAAGTAAAGATTGTATTCTTCAAAGGCACCACCTGTGCTAAATGGCAAGTAGAAACCAGGAATTTCAAACCAGTTAGCTTTAAGAACTGGTGTAAAGTCAACTAAGCCAAGAGTTAGTGCGAAGAGGTAACCACCGATAATGGCAAATAGGAATGGAATGATTCGTAGGAAGCCTTTTCCTTTTGTATTGATAAAGGCAGCAATCAAGAAAGTAACAACTGCTACAAGAGCATTTTTCCAATTTCCGTCCGCTACAAGACCAGCGTTAGTAACTGCTGAACCTGCAAGCCCAAGACCGATAACGATAATCATAGGTCCAATAATGATTGGTGGCAAGAGTTTATCAATCCATTTTGTACCTGCAAAACGAACACCAGCAGCAACAAGGACATAGATAAAACCTGTAAGGATAACACCTGTTTGTGCAGCTGATACATCCCCTCCTAATTCCTTCATAGCTAGCGACATTGCTGTGATAAAGGCGAATGATGATCCTAGATAAACTGGAACTCTAAAACCAGTTGCGATCATGTAGATGAGTGTTCCAACACCTGAAGCAAAAAGGGCAACAGATACAGGCATTCCCAAAATCAAGGGTACCAAGATGGTCGCACCAAACATGGCGAAAACGTGTTGGAAGCTAAGGAGAATTCCTTTTCCAGCCGAAGGACGTTGGTCAACGTCTAGTAACAAATCAACAGTTGATTCTTGTTTCATATAAACCTCACTTTTGGGCATCAAAAAAGAGCCCATTATTTTACAGCAATAGGCCCTCAGAGTAAGACTTCTTTAAAATCTAGACTTTAAAGAGTTTCAAATATTTCTGCGTCTTCGTCACCTCACGGGATGACATTAAAAACCTTTGCTTAGGATAGTATAGCAGAAAAAAATGATTTTGTAAATCATTTTTTCCCGAGCCTAGAAATAAAAAAGCGAGGTTGACTTTGTAAATATTTTTTTACTAAAAAGATTAAAGCGGACGTTTGTTGGGCATGCCAGCCTTACGTGGATATTTATTTGGTGTTTCTTTTTTCTTTTCTACAACTGTCATGTAACGCGGATCTCCATTTGGTAGGGCGTAGCTGAGATTGTCCTCGACCTTGCTGAAGAGGAGGTTGAGGGCATTCTTAGCTTCTAGCAATTCCTCAGGCGCATTGCTGGCCTTGAGTGCCAATAGTTTGCCACCAACTTTAAGGTAAGGAATGGTCAATTCAGATAGGACCTGCATACGGGCAACCGCACGAGCTGTTACAAAATCATATTGAGCACGGAAGTTTTTGTCTTGGGCAAAGTCTTCTGCACGCCCATGGTAGAAATGAACTCCGTCCAAATCCAGTTCTTGAGCCAACAGTTGGAGAAAGTTGATGCGCTTATTTAGAGAATCAATGATGGTCACATCAAGCTGAGGATAGAGGATTTTCATTGGTAGACTAGGAAATCCTGCCCCAGCTCCAATATCAAGAAGTTTGATATTTTCATTGGGAATCAAGCCTTGCAGAATGGGTGCAATCGAATCGTAAAAATGTTTGAGATAAACTTCTTCCTTGTCTGTAATGGCTGTCAAATTAATTTTTTCATTCCACTCGACCAAGAGTTCAAAATAACGTTCAAATTGTTCTTTTTGCTGATCCGAAAGTGGAAGATTTTGCTCGGCAAGCAAGTTGTAAAATGTTTCTGGTTTCATAGTGTTTTCCTTCTTTAGTATCATCTTATTTTACCACAATCATTAAAAATTTGATATACTGGTACTAATCTAAAAGTAGAAAGGACTTATATCATGACTTGGATTATTCTTGGAGTTTTGGCTCTTGTTGTTATTTTTGTGATTGTTAGCTATAACGGTTTGGTTAAGAATCGTATGCAAACCAAGGAGGCTTGGAGTCAGATTGATGTTCAGTTGAAACGTCGAAATGACCTCTTGCCAAACTTGATTGAAACTGTAAAAGGTTATGCCAAATATGAAGGTTCTACCCTTGAAAAGGTGGCAGAACTACGTAACCAAGTAGCGGCAGCGACTTCGCCAGCAGAAGCTATGAAAGCTAGTGATGCCCTCACTCGTCAGGTTTCAGGTATTTTTGCAGTTGCAGAAAGCTATCCAGACTTGAAAGCTAGTGCCAACTTTGTTAAATTGCAAGAGGAGTTGACAAACACAGAAAATAAAATTTCTTACTCTCGTCAACTTTACAACAGTGTTGTCAGCAACTACAATGTAAAATTAGAAACTTTCCCAAGCAATATTATCGCTGGAATGTTTGGATTTAAAGCAGCAGATTTCCTTCAAACACCTGAAGAGGAAAAGGCAGTTCCTAAAGTTGATTTTAGCGGTTTAGGTGACTAAGATGTTGTTTGATCAAATTGCAAGCAATAAACGAAAAACTTGGATTTTGTTGCTGGTATTTTTCCTACTCTTAGCTCTTGTTGGCTATGCGGTTGGTTACCTCTTTATGCGGTCTGGGCTTGGTGGTTTGATTATCGCACTAATTCTCGGCTTTATCTATGCCATGTCTATGATTTTTCAATCGACAGAGATTGTCATGTCCATGAATGGCGCGCGTGAAGTTGATGAGCAAACGGCACCAGACCTCTACCATGTTGTGGAAGATATGGCTATGGTGGCTCAGATTCCCATGCCACGTGTTTTTATCATTGATGATCCAGCCTTAAATGCCTTTGCTACAGGTTCTAATCCTCAAAACGCGGCTGTTGCTGCGACGTCAGGTCTCCTAGCTATCATGAATCGCGAGGAGCTAGAAGCTGTTATGGGACATGAGGTTAGTCACATTCGTAATTACGATATCCGCATTTCGACGATTGCTGTTGCCCTTGCTAGTGCTATCACCATGCTTTCTAGTATGGCAGGTCGTATGATGTGGTGGGGTGGAGCAGGTCGCAGACGAAGTGACGATGACCGAGATGGAAATGGTCTTGAAATCATTATGCTAGTGGTTTCCCTACTAGCTATTGTGCTGGCACCTCTTGCTGCAACCTTGGTGCAACTAGCTATTTCTCGTCAGAGGGAATTCCTAGCTGATGCTTCCAGTGTCGAGTTGACGCGCAATCCTCAAGGGATGATTAATGCTCTACGTAAGCTGGACAATAGCGAGCCGATGCATCACCATGTTGATGATGCCAGCAGTGCACTTTATATCAATGATCCCAAGAAAGGTGGAGGGTTCCAAAAACTCTTTTATACCCACCCACCTATCTCAGAACGGATTGAGCGTTTAAAACAGATGTAAAAAGAATCCAGAGGTTGTCTCTGGATTTTTGCTATGTTCAAAGTTTATAAATCTTCTAAATTAACTATCTCCAAACCATGATCTGTCAAGCGATAGATGATCGAACAGACCTCTTTTAAGAAACGCCTGTCATGCGAAACAGTGACGAGACCGCCTGGATAAGTGGCAAAGAGTTTTCTGATTTCAGGTTGAGAAGTTGGAGAAAAGTTTCGTGTGGGTTCATCCAGAAGGAGAAAGTTTGGTTTGCGCAGCACTAAATCCAAAAGCAGGAGTTTACCCTGTTGCCCGCCAGATAAGGAGCGAATTTGATGCTGCATTTCTGGATAACTAAAATTGAGACTAGCTAGGTGAGATTGGATTTTCTGTAGTTCTTCTTTTTGTCCAGTTTGGCTGAGATAGTCTACTGGAGATAGACTTAATTGCAGTTTTTTGTGGTAATCTTGTGGCATAACACCAAGAGAAATTTCTCTTTTGGCACTTAGTAGTTGTTGCAATTTGGCTAACAGAGTTGATTTTCCAACACCATTTGGGCCGATGATACCGATTTTTTCTTGGCCACGGACAGTTAGTTG
The DNA here is from genome assembly GCA_963519555.1 of uncultured bacterium. Classification (GTDB taxonomy): domain Bacteria; phylum Bacillota; class Bacilli; order Lactobacillales; family Streptococcaceae; genus Streptococcus. The sequence continues at coordinate 41,598 of CAUQNI010000012.1, read as the reverse complement.
TAACTCCTGAGCTAAAACGCGCTCGCCAATGGACAAATTTTCCTTTTCCAGTCGAATTAAGGTTTTAGAAGCCGGTAATGGCTGTATATCTGAGAAGAAAAGTCTGATTTCTTCCTCTTCAAGTGGCTTTTGGGTCATGGACTGAGCTACCTTTTCGTAGCGTTTTTCTTGAGAGAGGACAGTTTTCATCTTTTTAGCCAATAGGCGACCAGCAGTACTGTCTTTGGTAGCCCGAAGAGCAGTTTCTACATTTTGCTTGACTCGGCGATGTTTTTCCATGGTTTTGTCATAGGCTCTCTGCTCGTTGGCAGCTTGCTGGCTTTGTCTGACAAAATTAACCTTTCTCTGCTCACTATAGCGATCATAGTCCAAATGCTCTACTAGCGTTTCAGCTTCTTTACGGTGCTTGACCAGTCGCAAGTGGACAATAGTGTCTGCCGTTTCAGAAAGAAAGTCCTCATCATGGGAAATGAAAATAACGGTTTGCCTGGTCTTTTGAATCTGACTTTTTAGCCAATCAACCGTCTCAAGGTCAAGGTCATTTGAAGGTTCATCTAAAAATAGAATCTCAAAGGGTTTGGATAACTCATGGATGAGCTGAATTTTCAAAGATTCGCCCCCTGATAGACTGCCAATCTTTTGGTCACTAGCAAAACGGTTGCTATCAAAATGTAACTCCTCCGCCAAACGATAGAGGATACTGTAGTCTAAATCAATAGAATCCAAAAAGAAGTAGTCGTGTAAACTTCTCTTTTTCAGGTCCTCTGGGAGTTTTTGAGGAATGTAGGCTATTGATTGATAATCAGATTGAATGTCTCCCCTGATAGTGAAATCATACAAAGCTTCCCCCATTAAAGCTCGTAGTAAAGTTGATTTACCATTTCCTTCTTCACCAATAATAGCAACCTTTTCCCCGTCTTGGATGGTCATGGTTAGGTCAGATACAAGATCTCGTAAATCTTTGTTTTGAGTGATAGTTAGATGATTGATGTTTATCATATGATTGCCCTTTCTAGAATGTCGATAGTGCATAACAAAAAGCTCCACTTTACCTAGTAGAGCCCAAAGTCTATGTCAAAAAAACTCTATTAACATGCCAGAAAAAGAGCATAAAAGAGCACACAAAAAGAGACAAAAACAAGATCTACTAAATAAAGGTTCTTTATTTGATAGACTTAGTTGTTCATGTCTCCTTTACCTCCGAGTATTAGTATCTTTATCCTATACCTTTAAAGAAATTTTGTCAACAGAAAACTAGAAATTCCAAGCTCTAAAATCCGTATGGTAAGCATTAGTAATCAGTTCTTTGTCTTCCATGTGAGTATCTTCCTTAATCTGATGTACTATTGCCTATAGTATAGCACTAAAAAATATATCATTGTAAGTATGTTAAAAAATTCGAATTTTAATTACAAAGTTTGGTGGGCTGATTTGTAGCCTTTTCATGGTATAATCAAGAGAGTAAATCTTTATGGAGGAAGTATGAAATTAAATATTCAAGAAATTCGTAAGCAGTCTGAAGGCTTGCATTTTGAACAAACCTTAGACCTAGCTGCAGACCTGCGTGCACGCAATCAAGAAATTTTAGATGTAAAAGATATCCTTGCGATTGGGAAGGTCCAATACGAAGACCGTATGTATTTCTTAGATTATCAGTTGTCTTATACCATTGTCCTTGCTTCAAGTCGCAGTATGGAGCCAGTTGAGTTGGCTGAATCTTATCAAGTCACAGAAGTTTTCATGGAAGGCGCAACTAACCAGCTAGATCAAGAAGTTTTAGACGATGATTTGGTCTTGCCTATCGAAAATGGAGAACTAGACCTTGCTGAGAGCGTATCAGACAATATCCTGCTGAACATTCCTATCAAGGTTTTGACGGCTGAAGAAGAGGCTGGTCAAGGATTTGTTTCAGGAAATGACTGGCAAATCATGACAGAGGAAGAATACCAGGCTCAACAAGCAGTTAAGAAAGAAGAAAACAGTCCTTTTGCTGGTTTACAAGGACTATTTGATGGAGACGAATAATGGTCTTGTCAAAAAAACGAGCACGAAAGGTGCTAGAAGAAATCATTGCCCTCTTCCCAGATGCCAAGCCCAGTCTTGATTTTACCAATCATTTTGAACTCTTGGTTGCGGTCATGTTGTCAGCTCAGACAACGGATGCAGCGGTAAATAAGGCCACACCAGGTCTCTTTGCTGCTTTTCCAACGCCACAAGCCATGTCTGTAGCGACAGAGAGTGAAATTGCTTCACACATTTCTCGCCTGGGATTGTATCGAAATAAGGCTAAATTCCTTAAAAAATGTGCCCAACAGTTACTAGACGATTTTGATGGTCAAGTCCCTCAGACACGTGAGGAATTGGAGAGTCTGGCAGGTGTTGGTCGCAAGACAGCCAATGTTGTCATGAGTGTAGGATTTGGGATTCCAGCCTTTGCAGTGGATACTCATGTGGAGCGTATTTGCAAACACCACGATATCGTCAAAAAATCAGCTACACCACTTGAGGTGGAAAAGCGTGTCATGGATATCTTGCCACCTGAGCAGTGGTTAGCAGCTCATCAGGCCATGATTTATTTTGGAAGAGCTATCTGTCATCCTAAAAATCCAGAGTGTGACCAGTACCCACAATTATATGATTTTAGCAATTTATAAGTAATTTATAAGATGGGGTTTCAAAAGTTTTTGCTTGATTTTAAGTATGCTTTGTGCTATAGTATTTGATAACTAAATATTCCTTTAAACCTGTCCTGTGAGGCAGGCAAGGAGCGTGATAAAGTAGAAGGGTGAAGTCTATACTATTTGTAGTAGGGCTCGCTTAGCTATACATTTCAAGTCTCCTTGTTTAAGGAGACTTTTCTTTTTGGAGGTTTGTCATGAAGACAAAAGAAGTTGTAGACGAATTGACCGTCAAACGAGCGATTACTCGTATTACTTATGAGATTATCGAACGTAACAAAGATTTGAACAAAATCGTCTTGGCTGGTATTAAAACTCGTGGTGTCTTTATCGCCCACCGTATCCAAGAACGTTTGGAGCAACTAGAAAATCTTTCAGTTCCAGTTGTGGAATTGGACACCAAACCTTTCCGTGATGACGTTAAAAGCGGAGAAGATACTTCTTTGATTTCTGTTGATGTGACAGGCCGTGAGGTTATCTTGGTGGATGATGTGCTCTATACAGGTCGTACCATCCGTGCTGCTATTGATAATATTGTAGGTCATGGTCGTCCTGCGCGCGTGAGTTTAGCAGTTTTAGTCGATCGTGGACATAGAGAATTGCCAATCCGTCCAGATTACGTTGGAAAAAATATCCCAACCAGTCGTTCTGAAGAAATCATCGTAGAGATGGCAGAACTTGATGGCCAAGACAGAGTTCTGATTACTGAAGAAGCTTAGAAAGCTAAGGAGTAGCCATGTCAGAAAATCAACAAGCACTGAACCATGTAGTGTCCATGGAAGACCTCACTGTTGATCAAGTGATGAAATTGATCAAGCGAGGAATTGAGTTTAAAAACGGAGCCCAGCTTCCCTATGAAAACCACCCGATTGTTTCCAATCTTTTCTTTGAGGATTCCACACGGACGCATAAGTCCTTTGAAGTAGCAGAGATTAAACTGGGGCTGGAACGACTTGACTTTGATGTAAAGACCAGCTCGGTAAATAAGGGTGAGACACTTTATGATACTATCTTGACTCTGTCTGCCTTAGGAGTGGATGTCTGTGTGATTCGTCACCCAGAGGTCGACTACTACAGAGAGTTAATTGCGAGTCCGACGATTACGACTTCCATCATCAATGGTGGAGATGGGTCAGGACAACACCCTAGCCAGAGCTTGCTTGATTTGATGACCATTTATGAGGAATTTGGTCACTTTGAGGGGCTCAAGGTTGCTATTGCAGGCGATTTAGACCACTCACGCGTTGCCAAATCTAATATGCAGATTTTGAAACGCTTGGGAGCTGAACTTTACTTTGCTGGACCTGAGGAATGGAGAAGTCAAGAGTTTGCAGACTATGGACAGTTTGTAACCATTGATGAAATCATTGATCAGGTGGATGTCATGATGTTTCTCCGTGTGCAACATGAACGCCATGATAGTGGAGCTGTCTTTTCAAAAGAAGACTACCATGTCCAACATGGCTTGACTCAAGAACGTTATGACCGTTTGAAAGAAACAGCAATCCTCATGCACCCAGCTCCAGTCAATCGTGATGTGGAAATCGCAGATCACTTGGTTGAAGCACCAAAATCACGGATTGTCCAACAAATGACCAATGGTGTCTTTGTTCGAATGGCAATCTTAGAATCCGTACTGGCGAGTAGAAACGCCAACTAAAACACAAGACGTTAAAAGACGCCAGTGAGCGTCCACGAGAGGTGAAAATATGACAAAAAGACTTCTAGTATTAGAAGATGGCACAGTTTTTGAAGGTAAGGCCTTCGGAGCAGATATTGATGTAACAGGCGAAATCGTCTTTAATACAGGGATGACCGGCTACCAAGAATCCATTACAGATCAGTCTTATAATGGACAAATCTTGACCTTTACTTATCCTTTGGTGGGAAATTATGGAATTAACCGTGATGATTACGAATCCATTATTCCAACTTGTAAGGGAGTAGTTGTTTTTGAAGAAGCGCGTAGAGCAAGCAACTGGCGCAACCAAATGACGCTGGATGAATTTTTGAAAGCCAAGAAAATTCCAGGTATTTCAGGAATTGATACACGTGCTCTTACCAAGATTATCCGTAAGCATGGTACTATGCGTGCAACCTTGACCCATGTTGGAGACAGCATGGATCATGTGACGGACCAGCTCCAAGCAACAGTCTTGCCGACAGACAACATCAAACAGGTTTCTACTAAAACTTCATATCCAGCTCCAGGAGTTGGTTTGAGCGTGGTGTTAGTGGACTTTGGTCTCAAACACTCAATCCTACGTGAACTTTCTAAACGTAACTGTAACGTGACGGTTGTTCCTTATTCGACAACGGCAGAAGAAATTCTCCATCTCAATCCTGACGGAGTTATGTTGTCAAATGGTCCTGGTAACCCAGAAGATGTTCCCCAAGCACTGGACATGATTCGTGGTGTGCAAGGAAAAATTCCAATCTTCGGTATCTGTATGGGGCATCAACTCTTTGCCATGGCAAATGGTGCTAAGACCTATAAGATGAAATTTGGACACCGTGGATTTAACCATGCGGTACGTGAAATTGCTACAGGCCGTGTAGACTTTACTAGCCAGAACCATGGTTATGCAGTTAGCCGTGAGGATTTACCAGAGCACTTGATCATTACCCACGAAGAAATTAATGACAAGTCAGTTGAAGGTGTGCGTCACAGATACCAACCTGCTTTCTCTGTTCAATACCATCCAGATGCAGCCCCTGGTCCACACGACGCAAGCTACCTCTTTGATGAATTTATCGAGATGATGGAAGCTTTTAAACAATCAAACTAAGAACGAGTAAAAGCTCGTCGGAGAATTTATGTAACTGAACACGGACGGAAAGCTCGGAATTTAGAGAAACCAACTTGGATTGTTAATCCTTCCTTGGTTTCCTAAAATTCAATCGCTTTCTATTCGTCCTTTGTATCTTATTTAATGTCGCTCTGTGAGGCGACGAATAGAAAGGAGAAGGGTGGTCCGTATTTGCTAAACTGAATACGGGCTACGGACTGTGCTAAAAAGATAGTTATTCCTAGAACTGATAGTTCTGCGTCATAACTCCTATTTTAGCTTTGTCCGCTGTATGCCCTTAATATCTTATAAATGCCTAAACGTACTGATATTCAAAAAATTATGGTGATTGGTTCTGGTCCGATTATTATTGGTCAGGCTGCTGAGTTTGACTACGCTGGGACCCAGGCTTGCTTGTCGTTGAAAGAGGAAGGTTATGAGGTTGTCTTGGTTAACTCAAACCCTGCCACCATCATGACGGACAAGGAGATTGCTGATAAGGTTTATATTGAACCGATTACACTTGAGTTTGTGACTCGTATTCTTCGTAAGGAACGTCCAGATGCCTTGCTACCAACACTCGGTGGGCAAACTGGTCTTAATATGGCCATGGAATTGTCTAAAAATGGTATTCTCGATGAGCTTGGAGTGGAACTTCTGGGAACTAAACTATCTGCTATTGACCAAGCGGAGGATCGTGACCTCTTTAAACAATTGATGGAAGAGCTCAATCAACCCATTCCAGAATCTGAAATTGTTAACACTGTCGAAGAAGCTGTTGCCTTTGCAGCAACAATTGGCTACCCAGTCATCGTTCGTCCAGCCTTTACACTTGGTGGTACTGGCGGTGGTATGTGTGCCAACGAGGAAGAATTGCGTGAAATCGCTGAAAACGGGTTGAAATTGTCACCTGTGACCCAATGTTTGATTGAGCGTTCAATCGCAGGTTTCAAGGAAATCGAATACGAAGTTATGCGTGACTCAGCTGACAATGCTTTGGTTGTTTGTAACATGGAAAACTTTGACCCAGTTGGAATTCACACAGGGGATTCCATTGTATTTGCCCCTGCGCAAACCATGTCAGACTATGAAAACCAAATGCTTCGTGATGCGAGCTTGAGCATTATTCGTGCTCTTAAGATTGAAGGTGGATGTAACGTTCAGCTAGCACTTGATCCACACAGCTTCAAGTACTATGTCATTGAAGTAAACCCTCGTGTATCCCGTTCGTCAGCCCTGGCATCTAAGGCGACAGGGTATCCAATTGCTAAGTTGGCTGCCAAGATTGCTGTCGGTTTGACCTTGGACGAGGTGATCAACCCAGTTACAGGTTCAACCTATGCCATGTTTGAGCCAGCCCTTGACTATGTGGTTGCCAAGATTCCACGTTTCCCATTTGACAAGTTTGAAAAGGGTGAACGCCGTCTTGGTACCCAGATGAAGGCGACTGGAGAAGTCATGGCAATCGGTAGAAATATCGAAGAGTCACTACTTAAAGCTTGTCGTTCACTTGAAATTGGCGTTCACCACAATGAAATGCCTGAACTTGTATCAGTTTCTGATGATGCCTTGATTGAAAAAGTTGTCAAAGCCCAAGATGACCGTCTTTTCTACGTATCAGAAGCTATTCGCCGTGGTTACACACCAGAGGAAATCGCTGAGCTTACAAAAATTGATATCTTCTATCTGGATAAACTCTTGCATATCTTTGAAATTGAGCAAGAATTAGGTGCCCATCCACAAGAACTAGACGTTTTGAAAACGGCTAAACTAAATGGATTTTCAGACCGTAAGATTGCGGAACTTTGGGAAACGACTGCAGACCAAGTTCGCCAACTTCGTTTGGAAAACAAGATTGTTCCAGTCTACAAGATGGTCGATACTTGTGCGGCAGAGTTTGACTCTGAAACACCATACTTCTATTCAACCTATGGTTGGGAAAATGAGTCTATCAAGTCTGACAAGGAATCTGTACTTGTCCTAGGTTCAGGTCCAATCCGTATCGGTCAAGGAGTTGAGTTTGACTACGCAACTGTTCACTCAGTTAAGGCTATTCAAGCTGCTGGTTATGAAGCTATCATCATGAACTCAAACCCAGAGACTGTGTCAACTGACTTCTCTGTGTCAGATAAGCTTTACTTTGAGCCATTGACATTCGAAGATGTTATGAACGTCATTGACTTGGAGCAACCAAAAGGGGTTATCGTTCAGTTTGGTGGTCAAACAGCCATCAACCTTGCGGAGCCATTGGCAAAAGCAGGTGTGACCATCCTTGGTACACAGGTTGCTGACCTAGACCGTGCCGAAGACCGTGACCTCTTTGAGCAGGCCCTTAAAGAATTGGATATTCCACAGCCACCAGGACAAACGGCTACCAATGAAGAAGAAGCAGTTCTTGCAGCTCGCAAGATTGGCTTCCCAGTTCTTGTCCGCCCATCTTATGTCTTGGGTGGACGTGCCATGGAAATCGTTGAAAATGAAGAAGATCTCCGTTCTTACATGCGTACGGCTGTTAAGGCTAGTCCAGACCACCCAGTCCTTGTTGACTCTTACATCGTTGGACAAGAGTGTGAAGTTGATGCTATTTCAGATGGAGAAAATGTCCTTATCCCTGGTATCATGGAACATATCGAACGTGCCGGTGTCCACTCAGGTGACTCAATGGCCGTATATCCTCCACAAACCTTGTCGCAAAAGGTTCAGGAAACCATTGCAGACTATACTAAACGCCTAGCAATTGGTCTTAACTGCCTTGGAATGATGAACATCCAGTTTGTTATCAAGGATGAAAAAGTCTACGTTATTGAGGTCAATCCACGTGCCAGCCGTACGGTTCCATTCCTTTCTAAGGTGACCAATATTCCTATGGCTCAAGTAGCGACCAAGCTCATTCTTGGGCAAAGCTTATCAGAACTTGGTTACCAAGATGGACTTTACCCTGAAAGCACCCGCGTTCATATCAAAGCACCTGTCTTCTCCTTTACCAAACTAGCTAAGGTAGACAGCTTGCTTGGTCCTGAAATGAAGTCAACAGGGGAAGTTATGGGTTCTGATACGACTTTGGAAAAAGCTCTCTATAAAGCCTTTGAAGCTTCTTACCTTCACTTGCCAACTTTTGGTAACGTTGTATTTACCATTGCTGATGATGCCAAAGAAGAAGCCTTGGATTTGGCACGTCGTTTCCAAAATATTGGCTATGGAATCCTTGCGACAGAAGGAACAGCAGCCTTCTTTGCTAGTCATGGCCTGCAAGCTCAACCAGTTGGTAAGATTGGTGATGACGATAAGGATATTCCAAGCTTTGTTCGCAAAGGAAGTATTCAAGCTATCATTAATACAGTTGGAACGAAACGTACTGCTGACGAAGATGGTGAGCAAATCCGTCGTTCAGCTATTGAACACGGAGTGCCTCTCTTTACAGCCCTAGATACAGCGAATGCCATGCTTAAGGTATTAGAAAGTCGTAGTTTTGTCACAGAAGCCATTTAATACTCAATGAAAATCAAAGAGCAAACTAGGAAGCTAGTCGCAAGTTGCTCAAAACACTGTTTTGAGGTTGCAGATAGCGCTGACGTGGTTTGAAGAGATTTTCGAAGTATATAAATAGGAAAATAAGTTGGACAAAAGCTCTTAAGATAAGGAAAACGCATAATATCAGGTATTGAAAAGCCTTGATATTATGCGTTTTGTTGTGAGAATATTTACTTCATTTTCTCCTGAAATTGACTTTTTCCCTAGCCTCTCTGTAGTTTATATGACGTCTTTAATCAGTTTTTGCGATAAGCTTTAATACTGTGACTATACCATTCTTGCATTTCTTTTGATGGTGGTGTCATATAATCGCCATACATCTGGGTTAAAAATTGGTCATATTTTTTAGGAACTGGCAACATACGGCCTTCAAACTCAGTTAAGATGAGTTCTTTAAAGGTATCAACTGGGAAGACTTCTTTCATTCCTTCTTTACCAATCCCAATTCCTCCTTCATATTGAGGATTGCTGGTTGCAGCATTCTTGACTAGCTGATCAATTTTCTTGTAAAAGTAGCGAGGGTTGACAAATCGGAGGGCATACCAGCTACATAATCTTAGAAAATCTTTTAATTTGCTGTCACCGTGAACCGCGCGTGATTTTTTGATATAAGCCAGTTGACGAAGTGCCACATACTTATAACTCCTGTCGACAATGCTCAAATCTGTAAAGCGATCAATTGGAAAGACATCGATGAAGAGACTGGTGTCATGACGCTTGTACTTAACATGGTCTTCGATAACGGTAGAAGTATCTAAAATCGATGCAAAATTATGGAAGTACCAAGAAGAGGTGTCGTAGGAAAGAACCTTGTAGCGAGGGTGATTTTCTTCCTCAATAATCTTCAATAAACGTTCATAATCTTCACGATAGAGAGAAATATCAATATCATCATCCCAAGGAATCATGCCTTTGTGGCGGATAGCTCCAAGCATGGTACCATAACTGAGAAAATAAGGAATATTGTGTTTCTTACAAGTCTCATCAATATAATCTAGCAGGGCTAGTTGAATTTCTTTAATTTCTTCTTTTTCTAAATATTGCATCCTAATCCTCCAATTTGTAAGCGTGAAATTCATGACTGTAGAAACGTTTTTCTTCAGGTGGTAAGGTCATATAATCCCCATAAAATTGAGTCAAAATAGTATCAAATTTTTCAGGTGCAGGAAGGCTTAAATTCTCAAAGGGTAAATCAATTGTTTTATCAAAGGTACCACTTGGGAAGACTTCCTTTTCTTTAAATTTGGAAGGGATAAAGGCCATATATTGACCGTTCTCACGACTATATTTTTGAATTTCTTTCTCGATTTTATTTGCCAAATAACGAGGAGAAACAGGTCGCAGGAGCAACCAAAAGGCTGTTCGTATCCAATCTTTTAAAATGCTGTCTTTATAGACGATATTTTTGTGTTTGCTGAAAGACAGAAGTTTGAAGCTTTCCAGTTTGTAACAAGTATCAATGACCTTAGGATCATCAAATCGGTCCATAGGGAAAATGTCAATAAAAACACCAGACTCATAGGTTTTTGTATTTCGAGTATCGATTATTTTAGTCGTACTGTCGATGATTTTGATAAAGTTGTTAAAGTAATTCTTATCTGTTTCTAAGGATAGGAGCTTATACTTGCTTTTTTCCTTTTGAAAAATGTTAATAAATCGTTGGTAGTCTTCTCGAGGCATGGAAAGATCGATATCGTCGTCCCAAGGGATAAAGCCCTCATGTCGAACTGCCCCAATCAGAGTCCCGTAGTTAATAATATAGTTGATATTGTGCTTTTTACAAAGAGTATCAATGTAATCCAAAATTTCTAATTCAATTTGTTTGGCATCTTCAATAGTTAGTTGTTTCATTTTGAACTCCTATGATTTTTTGAATTTATTTTTTAAGGCCAGGACATGGTTTAAAAATTCATAGAAAATGCTATCTTTGGTAAAGACAAGTAGACCAATATAAGAGATGGCTGATAGCATGACAATCAAACCAGTATTAATCAAAAATGGTAAATTAATGACCATATCCACAGGATACAAGAAATTAATCAGGAAATAAATTCCCACAAAGGAAAGTGAAAAGAGAGAGTATCGAACAGTATAGCTAAAGATATGCCCCAAGTGGATAAGCTGTTTTCTATGGATGAAAATGATATAGAAAACAAGTAGAGAGGCCTCCGATAGCATGGTTGTTAGTAGGTAGTATTCAGGAGCCACGATATGGTTGAAAAAGAGGAGACTATTTAAGCCCAAATTGAGTAATCCAGCGAAGACTGTATAGACTGTGATACGTTTTTCATAGCCATTTGTAAAGAGAATTTGGGAGCCAAGAATGGTATCTAAGGCCAGGATAACCGTCCGAAAAGCGAAGAGAGAGGTCAAGATGCCACCTCCGATATATTTTTCACTACCGTAAAGTAGGATGGCATTTGGTCCTAAAACCATGAGCCCAAAACTTAAAGGAATGATAAAGAAGTTAAAGATTCGACTACCTCTATTAACTAGGGCAACATAGGCTTCCCTATCTCCTTTCCCTAGATAGTAACTGAGACGGGGGACACTCACTCCAATTGCACCAGTTACAACACCAGCTATAACGGTCACAATTCGTTGAGCCATAGTATAGTAACTAACGTTGACATCAATCCCTGTTTTAACGAGGAAGAGGCGATCCAAAAAAGTGAAGAGCATATTGGCATTGGCAAAGACCAACATGGCTGTCAGAGGGAGAAAGAGTGGTTTAAAATCACTTAGGTGAATTCTAACAAGTTTGATGTCTCTTTTAATCCAAAAATAACTAATCAGGTAGTTAATTAGTGTCGATAAACTCATCACAAGTGTATAGACAACAATATCGTGCTCATTTTTGACAAAAAGGAAAATAGAGACTAACATCAGAATACGAATGAAGGCAGTCTTGTAAAAGAGAAAACTGTAATTTTCCAGAGCTTCATTGACCCACTCGATTGAAAAAATTTGGGCAATGAGTTGAATCCCCATAACAAGGTAGACCTTTTTGATGATTGGATTATCAGTAAAGAAGAGAGGATAGGCTAGGATATAGACAGCAGTGGTCAGAATCGTACAAGCTATGCACAAATAAAAAAGACTAGAGAAGGTTCTATTCAGATTTTTTTTGTTATCCTTGACATTGCTGATAGCCCGTAAACCGTAGTTATAGACCCCATAAGTTGCAAAGGGTAAGAAAAATGACAAAATTGTGTCGACTGAGTTGAAGTAACCATAGTCAGTTCGGTCCAAGACACGCGCGACGTAGGTACCAGTTAAGATGGGAAAAATAATATTTAAGACACGAATTCCCATGTAAGATAGAGCATTTAATTTTATACTTTTCATTCAATTTACCTCGTTTTTCATTATATCATAAAGTCAGCTAATAAGAAATGAAGGGCAGTAAAGTAAGTAATCACTTTGAAGTTTCAAATCTTAATTTTAAGTTTTCTTTAAGGAAACTATATTATTCTGAAGAACTCTAAAATTTCACAGCCATTTATTAGTAATGACTACAGAATTCCTAGTTATTACTAGAAATGGACTAGTTTCTTTGAATAATAGAACTGCTTAATCCTTCTATTCTAGAAAGGGAGGTCTAGTATTTCTTTCATGATAGGACTAGATTGTGGTATAATAGAGAGAATAAGTTTTTTTAGTAAGACAAAGGAGAAAAAAGATGATTTATGCAGGAATTCTTGCCGGTGGAACTGGCACACGCATGGGAATCAGTAACTTGCCAAAACAATTTTTAGAGCTAGGTGATCGACCTATTTTGATTCATACAATTGAAAAATTTGTCTTGGAACCAAGCATTGAAAAAATTGTAGTTGGTGTTCATGGAGACTGGGTTTCTCATGCAGAGGATCTTGTAGATAAATATCTGTCTCTTCATAAGGATCGTATCATCATTACAAAAGGTGGTGCTGACCGCAATACGAGTATTGAGAAAATCATTGAAGCCATTGATGCTTATCGTCCGCTTACTCCAGAGGACATCGTTGTTACACACGATTCTGTTCGTCCATTTATTACGCTTCGCATGATTCAGGACAATATCCAACTTGCTCAAAATCATGACGCAGTGGACACAGTGGTAGAAGCAGTTGATACTATCGTTGAAAGTACCAATGGTCAATTCATTACAGATATTCCAAATCGTGCTCACCTTTATCAAGGACAAACACCTCAAACATTCCGTTGCAAGGACTTCATGGACCTTTACGGTTCTCTCTCTGCTGAAGAGAAGGAAATCTTAACAGACGCATGTAAAATCTTTGTGATTAAAGGAAAAGATGTTGCCTTGGCCAAGGGTGAATATTCAAATCTGAAAATCACAACAGTGACAGACTTGAAGATTGCAAAAAGTATGATTGAGAAAGACTAGTAAAATGATTAATCAAATTTATCAACTAACTAAGCCTAAGTTTATCAATGTCAAATACCAGGAAGAGGCTATTGACCAAGAAAATCATATCCTTATCCGTCCCAACTACATGGCTGTCTGTCATGCGGATCAGCGTTACTACCAAGGAAAACGTGATCCAAAGATTTTGAATAAAAAGCTTCCAATGGCAATGATTCACGAGTCATGTGGAACCGTTATTTCTGACCCGACAGGAACCTACGAGGTTGGGCAAAAAGTTGTCATGATTCCCAATCAACCACCTATGCAGAGTGATGAAGAATTTTATGAAAACTACATGACAGGGACCCATTTCTTGTCTAGTGGATTTGATGGCTTTATGAGAGAGTTTGTTTCTCTCCCTAAAGACCGTGTGGTGGCTTATGATGCTATCGAAGACACGGTTGCAGCGATTACAGAGTTCGTCAGTGTCGGCATGCACGCTATGAATCGTCTATTGACCCTTGCTCATAGCAAGCGAGACCGAATCGCCGTTATCGGAGATGGAAGTTTAGCATTTGTGGTTGCCAATATTATCAACTATACTTTGCCAGAAGCAGAGATAGTGGTTATTGGTCGTCATTGGGAAAAGTTGGAACTCTTCTCTTTTGCCAAAGAATGCTATATCACTGATAATATTCCTGAAGATTTGGCCTTTGACCATGCTTTTGAATGTTGTGGTGGTGATGGTACTGGACCAGCTATTAACGACTTAATTCGCTATATTCGTCCTCAGGGAACGATTCTCATGATGGGAGTTAGCGAATATAAAGTCAACATCAATACACGCAATGCCTTAGAAAAAGGCTTGCTCTTGGTTGGCTCTTCTCGTTCTGGTCGCATTGATTTTGAAAATGCCATCCAAATGATGGAAGTCAAGAAATTTGCTAATCGTCTTAAAAATATCCTTTATCTAGAAGAACCTGTAAGAGAAATAAAAGATATTCACCGTATCTTTGCGACTGACTTAAACACAGCCTTTAAAACCGTGTTTAAGTGGGAAGTATAAGTACTGGAGGTTAATTATGGAGAAAATCATTAAAGAAAAAATTTCTTCCTTACTTAGTCAAGAAGAGGAAGTTCTCAGTGTTGAACAACTGGGGGGAATGACTAATCAAAACTATTTGGTTAAAACAACAAATAAGCAATACATTGTTAAATTCTTTGGTAAAGGGACAGAAAAGCTGATCAATCGTCAAGATGAAAAGTACAATCTTGAACTACTTAAAGATTTAGACCTAGATGTCAAAAATTATCTTTTTGATATTGAGGCTGGTATCAAAGTAAATGAGTATATCGAATCTGCTATCACGCTTGATTCAACGTCAATCAAGACTAAGTTTGATAAAATTGCTCCAATTTTACAAACGATTCATTCTTCTGACAAGGAATTAAGAGGAGAATTTGCTCCTTTTGAAGAAATCAAAAAATACGAATCCTTGATTGAAGAAAAAATCCCTTATGCTAACTATGAAGCAGTTCGAAAAGAAGTCTTCTCCTTAGAGAAAAGACTGGCTGACTTAGGTGTTGATAGAAAATCTTGTCATATCGATTTGGTACCTGAAAACTTTATCGAATCACCTCAAGGACGTCTATATCTGATTGACTGGGAATATTCATCAATGAATGATCCAATGTGGGATTTGGCTGCTCTCTTTTTAGAATCTGAATTCACTTCTCAAGAGGAAGAAGTCTTCTTGTCTCACTATGAGAGTGACCAAACACCTGTCTCTCGTGAAAAGATTGCCATTTATAAAATTTTACAAGATACTATTTGGAGTCTATGGACAGTTTATAAAGAAGAGCAAGGTGCAGATTTTGGTGATTATGGTGTAAATCGTTATCAAAGAGCTGTTAAAGGTTTGTCATATTATGGAGGTTCAGATGAAAAATAAAAATGGAGTTTCTTTTGGTCTACTCTCAGGTGTTTTCTGGGGATTAGGTCTAACGATTAGTGCTTATATCTTTTCGATTTTTACAGAATTGTCGCCCTTTGTGGTGGCTGCTGCTCACGATTTCTTGAGTATCTTTATCTTACTAGCTTTTCTTTTGGTAAAAGAAGGAAAAGTTCGTCTCTCAATTTTCTTAAATATTCGCAATGTTAGTGTGATCATCGGAGCCTTGCTAGCTGGTCCTATCGGAATGCAGGCCAATCTTTATGCAGTTAAGTATATCGGAAGTTCCTTAGCTTCATCAGTGTCGGCTATCTACCCTGCAGTTTCAGTTTTATTGGCTTTCTTCTTTTTGAAGCATAAGATTTCGAAAAATACTGTATTTGGGATTGTCTTGATTATTGGAGGGATTATTGCTCAAACTTATAAGGTTGAACAGGTTAATTCTTTCTATATTGGTATTCTCTGTGCATTGGTTTGTGCCATTGCATGGGGAAGTGAGAGTGTTCTTAGCTCTTTTGCTATGGAAAGTGAATTGAGTGAAATAGAAGCACTCTTGATTCGTCAAGTGACTTCATTCTTGTCCTATCTTGTGATTGTACTCTTCTCTCATCAATCATTTGCAGAAGTAGCCAATGGGCAATTGCTAGGTCTCATGATTGTCTTTGCAGCCTTTGATATGATTTCTTACTTGGCTTATTATATCGCTATCAATCGCTTGCAACCTGCTAAAGCTACAGGATTGAACGTGAGCTATGTAGTTTGGACTGTCTTGTTCGCAGCTCTCTTCTTGGGAACAGCACTAGATATGTTGACAATTATCACGTCACTTGTCGTCATTGCTGGAGTTTATATTATTATTAAAGAATAAAGGAGATTCGTGTGAAAGCCATCATTTTAGCAGCGGGATTGGGAACTCGCTTGCGTCCTATGACTGAAAATACCCCTAAAGCCTTGGTTCAAGTTAATCAAAAACCTTTGATTGAATACCAAATTGAGTTTCTCAAAGAAAAAGGGATTAACGAGATTATTATCATTGTTGGTTATCTTAAAGAACAATTTGATTATTTGAAAGAAAAATATGGTGTTCGCCTCGTTTTCAATGATAAATACGCTGACTATAATAACTTTTATTCTCTCTATCTTGTAAAAGAAGAATTGGCAAACAGCTATGTTATTGATGCCGATAATTATCTCTTTAAAAATATGTTCCGCAATGATTTGACTCGTTCGACTTATTTTAGTGTCTATCGTGAAGATTGTACCAACGAATGGTTCTTGGTCTATGGAGATGACTATAAGGTTCAAGACATTACTGTTGATAGCAAGGCAGGTCGTATCCTTAGTGGTGTCTCTTTCTGGGATGCTCCAACTGCAGAAAAGATTGTCAGCTTTATCGACAAGGCCTATGCAAGTGGCGAATTTGTTGATCTATATTGGGACAATATGGTTAAGGACAATATCAAAGAGCTAGATGTCTATGTTGAAGAATTAGAAGGCAATAGCATCTATGAAATTGACAGTGTCCAAGACTATCATAAATTAGAAGAAATTCTTAAAAACGAAAATTAAAGATTACAACATCTGGCTGAAATAGTCGGATGTTTTTTGATTTTTTTACGAATAAATAGATGAGTAGAAAAAGAAATGGAGTTATTTATGAAAATCACAAACTATGAAATATATAAGTTAAAAAAATCAGGTTTGACCAATCAACAGATTTTGAAGGTCCTAGAATACGGTGAAAGTGTTGATCAAGAACTTTTGTTGGGTGATATTGCAGATATATCAGGTTGCCGAAATCCAGCTGTTTTTATGGAACGTTATTTTCAGATAGACGATGCGCATTTGGAGAAAGAATTTCAAAAATTTCCATCTTTCTCTATTTTAGATGACTGTTATCCTTGGGACTTGAGTGAAATTTATGATGCACCTGTGCTTTTATTTTATAAGGGCAATCTTGAACTCTTGAAATTTCCTAAGGTAGCGGTTGTGGGGAGTCGTGCTTGTAGCAAACAGGGAGCTAAGTCAGTTGAAAAAGTCATTCAAGGCTTGGAAAATGAACTGGTTATTGTCAGTGGATTAGCCAAGGGCATAGACACAGCAGCTCATATGGCAGCTCTGCAGAATGGTGGAAAAACCATTGCAGTTATTGGAACAGGGTTGGATGTGTTTTATCCTAAAGCTAATAAACGTTTGCAAGACTACATCGGAAATGAGCATTTGGTTCTCAGTGAGTATGGACCTGGTGAACAACCTCTGAAATTTCATTTTCCTGCCCGTAATCGCATTATTGCTGGACTTTGCCGTGGTGTGATTGTAGCAGAGGCTAAGATGCGCTCAGGTAGTCTCATTACCTGTGAGCGAGCAATGGAAGAAGGGCGCGATGTTTTTGCTATTCCAGGTAGCATTTTAGATGGACTATCAGACGGTTGCCATCATCTGATTCAGGAAGGAGCAAAATTGGTGACCAGCGGGCAGGATGTTCTTGCAGAATTTGAATTTTAATACTCTTCGAAAATCTCTTCAAACCACGTCAGCTTCACCTTGCCGTATATATGTGACTGACTTCGTCAGTCTTATCTACAACCTCAAAACAGTGTTTTGAGCAGCCTGCGGCTAGCTTCCTAGTTTGCTCTTTGATTTTCATTGAGTATAAGAAGAAAGTCCGCTTACTAGACAAACTTTTCTTCTATTATAGTAGCTAAGTCTTGACAGGGTTCAAAAAATGGTTTACACTTTATAAAGTTTATTACTTTGAAAAGGTGTGATACTGTGGCTACGGCAACAAAAAAGAAAAAAACAACAGTTAAAAAAAATCTAGTCATCGTGGAGTCGCCTGCTAAGGCGAAAACGATTGAGAAATATCTAGGCAGAAATTACAAGGTTTTAGCCAGTGTCGGGCATATTCGGGATTTGAAGAAATCCAGTATGTCCGTCGATATTGAAAATAATTATGAACCGCAATATATCAATATCCGAGGAAAAGGTCCTCTCATCAATGACTTGAAAAAAGAAGCCAAAAAAGCTAATAAAGTCTTTCTTGCGAGTGACCCGGATCGTGAAGGAGAAGCGATTTCTTGGCATTTGGCCCATATTCTCAACTTGGATGAAAATGATGCCAACCGTGTGGTCTTCAATGAAATCACCAAGGATGCAGTCAAAAATGCATTTAAAGAACCTCGCAAAATTGATATGGACTTGGTCGATGCCCAACAGGCTCGTCGTGTCTTAGACCGCTTGGTAGGTTATTCGATTTCGCCTATTTTGTGGAAGAAGGTCAAGAAGGGCTTGTCAGCAGGTCGCGTACAGTCTATTGCCCTTAAGTTAATCATTGACCGTGAGAATGAAATCAATGCTTTTAAGCCTGAAGAATACTGGACAATTGATGCGGTCTTTAAAAAGGGAACCAAGCAATTTCAGGCTTCCTTCTATGGAGTAGATGGTAAAAAGCTAAAACTGACTAGCAATGATGAGGTTAAGGAAGTCTTGTCTCGTCTGACTAGCAAAGATTTTTCAGTCGATCAGGTGGATAAGAAAGAGCGCAAGCGTAATGCTCCATTACCTTATACCACTTCATCTATGCAGATGGATGCGGCCAATAAAATCAATTTCCGTACTCGAAAGACCATGATGGTTGCCCAACAGCTCTATGAAGGGATCAATATTGGTTCTGGTGTTCAAGGTTTGATTACCTATATGCGTACCGATTCGACTCGTATCAGCCCTGTAGCGCAAAATGAGGCAGCAAGCTTCATTACGGACCGTTTTGGTAGCAAGTACTCTAAGCATGGTAGCAAGGTCAAAAATGCTTCTGGAGCTCAGGATGCCCACGAGGCTATTCGTCCGTCTAGTGTCTTTAATACACCTGAAAGCATCGCTAAGTATCTGGACAAGGATCAGCTCAAGCTTTATACTCTTATTTGGAATCGTTTTGTGGCGAGTCAGATGACAGCTGCTGTCTTTGATACCATGGCTGTTAAATTGTCTCAAAATGGGGTTCAATTTGCTGCCAATGGTAGTCAGGTTAAGTTTGATGGTTATCTTGCCATTTATAATGATTCTGACAAGAATAAGATGTTACCAGACATGACTGTTGGAGATGTGGTCAAACAGGTGAATAGTAAACCAGAGCAACATTTCACTCAACCGCCTGCTCGCTATTCTGAAGCGACACTGATCAAGACCTTGGAGGAAAATGGGGTTGGACGTCCGTCAACCTATGCACCGACCATTGAAACCATTCAGAAACGTTATTATGTTCGCCTTGCAGCCAAACGTTTTGAACCAACAGAGTTGGGAGAAATTGTTAACAAGCTCATTGTTGAATATTTCCCAGATATCGTAAACGTGACCTTCACAGCTGAAATGGAAGGTAAACTGGATGATGTCGAAGTCGGAAAAGAGCAGTGGCAACGTGTCATTGATGCCTTTTACAAACCTTTCTCTAAAGAAGTCGCCAAGGCTGAAGAAGAAATGGAAAAAATCCAGATTAAGGATGAACCAGCTGGATTTGATTGTGAAGTGTGTGGTAGTCCAATGGTCATTAAACTTGGTCGTTTTGGTAAGTTCTACGCTTGTAGCAATTTCCCAGATTGCCGTCATACCCAAGCAATCGTGAAAGAGATTGGTGTTGAGTGTCCAAGTTGTCATCAGGGACAAATCATTGAGCGTAAAACAAAACGTAACCGCCTCTTCTATGGTTGCAATCGCTATCCAGAATGTGAATTTACCTCTTGGGACAAGCCTGTTGGTCGTGACTGTCCAAAATGTGGCAACTTCCTCATGGAGAAAAAAGTCCGTGGTGGTGGCAAGCAGGTTGTTTGTGGCAAGGGTGACTACGAGGAAGAAAAGATTAAATAAGAGGAGAGTCCTGAAAGTGAATTTCAGGCTCTTTTGGGTTGAAGCTTGACAAAATTTATCATTGTATGCGAAACTAGAAGAAGATTATTTTAATTAGGAGTAGTTATGCGTATTATTTATCTAATTATTGGTTTTTTATCACTGGCCTTGGCTATTGTTGGGGTTGTTTTACCCTTGTTACCGACAACGCCTTTCCTTTTGTTGTCTATTGCTTGTTTCTCCAGAAGTTCCAAGCGCTTCGAAGATTGGCTTTACCATACCAAGCTTTATCAAGCATATGTAGCTGATTTTCGCGAGACTAAGTCTATTGCGCGTGAACGTAAGAAAAAAATCATCGTATCCATCTACATTCTGATGGGAATTTCCATTTATTTTGCCCCTCTATTACCAGTCAAAATCGGTCTGGGAGCTTTGACCATCTTTATCACCTATTATCTCTTCAAGGTCATTCCAGACAAAGAATAAGTAAAATTTGTTACCATTTCCCTTGATAAAATTGAAAGCATATTCACAACAATATGATATAATAAATTTAAAGTAATACTCAAGGAGAATTAAATGATTTACGAATTTTGTGCTGAAAATGTGACTTTGCTTGAAAAAGCGATGGAGGCTGGAGCTCGCCGAATCGAACTCTGTGACAATCTAGTAGTTGGTGGAACAACCCCCAGCTATGGAGTGACCAAGGCAGCGGTTGAACTGGCAGCTAACTACGATTCGACCATTATGACCATGATTCGTCCACGTGGTGGCGACTTTGTCTATAATGATATGGAAATTACAATCATGCTAGAAGACATTCGGTTGACTGCTCAGGCTGGAAGTCAAGGAGTTGTATTTGGTGCCTTAACTGCTGAGAAGAAGTTGGATAAGCCTAATCTGGAGAAATTGATAGCTGCATCAAAAGGAATGGAAATTGTCTTTCACATGGCCTTTGATGAATTGAGTGAGGAAGACCAGTTGGAAACCATTGACTGGCTTAGTCAAGCTGGAGTCACTCGTATCTTAACTCGTGCTGGTGTGTCTGGCGATTCTCTAGACAAGCGTTTTGCTCACTATCACAGAATTTTGGAGCACGCTAAAGGTAAAATTGAAATTCTACCAGGTGGGGGGATTGACTTGGACAACCGTCAAACCTTTATAGATCAGCTAGGCGTGACACAATTACATGGAACCAAGGTTGTCTTTTAAAAAATAGAAAGGAACTGCTAGCTTTTGGTAGCAGTTTTCACTTATGTTTGAAATTTTTAAATCCTATCAGTTTAATCAAGAAAAGGCACTTGCCTATGGTTTTGTAGAAAATGGGGGAGTCTGGAACTATAGTTGCCAGATTTTACAAGGTGACTTTGTCATGGCAGTTTCAATCACTACTGATAATGTGAGATTTCAAGTATTTGACCAGGAGAATGGTGACCTCTATCCTCAAGTCCATATGGGAAGTATGACAGGAAGTTTTGTTGCAAGTGTCCGTGAGGCTTGTCTGGAGATTCTTTACCAGATTCGGAAGGCTTGTTTTGAGGTACAGGATTTTATCTGTCCTCAGACTAAGCGTATCATGGTTCAGGTTCAGGAAAAGTATGGAAATCAGTTGGAGTATCTGTGGGAGAAATCTCCTGATACAGCAGTATTACGTCATGAAGGGAATCAAAAGTGGTATGCCGTCTTGATGAAAATCTCTTGGGATAAGCTGGAAAAGGGCAGAGAAGGACAGGTGGAAGCAGTCAACCTCAAGCATGACCAAGTAGCTGACTTACTTTCAAAAAAGGGAATTTACCCAGCCTTTCATATGAATAAACGTTACTGGATTAGTGTGGTGCTTGATGATACTTTATCAGATGAAGAGGTGCTAGAATTGATAGAGAAAAGTTGGAACTTAACCTCTAAAAAATGAAACATTTCAATGATTTTCAAGAACTTTCAATTAGCTAAATATTCTATACTGAAGAAATTTTCAGAAAATATTGGATTTTTTCTTGACAAGTAGTTTTGTCTATGCTAAAATACTAAACAAGATATCAAACGAAGGAGAAAGTCAAACATGAAAACAGCTAAGTTTAATCAATTTGCTTTGTTGTTGAGGTACTCGGGCTAGTGCAAAAAGCATTAGTCCTGTTTGGCTTACCAAGCGGGAGTAAATCAACATCTCGCTTGGGTTTCTGAGCGAGATGTTTTTTTAAAACCACATTTGGAAAAGGGGAAATCTTATGAGAACAGTTGAATTTCTAGATACCAGCCTTCGTGATGGAGAACAGACACCAGGTGTTAATTTTTCAATCAAAGAAAAAATTGCCATCGCAAGGCAGCTGGAGAAATGGGGCATTTCAGCAATCGAAGCTGGTTTTCCAGCGGCAAGCCCAGACTCATTTACGGCAGTGCAGGAGATTGCTAAGGTCTTGAAGAAAACAGCGGTGACTGGTTTGGCTCGCTCTGTTAAGTCTGATATTGATGCTTGTTACGAGGCCCTCAAGGACGCCAAGTATCCACAAGTTCACGTCTTTATCGCTACTAGTCCCATTCATCGCAAGTATAAACTTAATAAGAGCAAGGAAGAGATTTTGGCAGCTATTAAGGAGCATGTTTCCTATGCCCGTTCTAAGTTTGAAGTGGTCGAATTCTCTCCTGAGGATGCAACTAGAACAGAGTTGGATTTCCTCTTGCAAGTTGTTCAAACAGCGGTCGATGCAGGTGCGTCTTATATCAATATTCCTGATACGGTTGGATTTACCACGCCAGAAGAGTACGGAGCTATCTTCAAATACTTGATTGAGAATGTTAAGACAGATCGTCAGATTATCTATTCGCCTCACTGTCACGATGACCTCGGAATGGCAGTGGCAAATAGCCTTGCTGCTGTCAAGAATGGAGCAGGACGTGTTGAAGGAACCATCAACGGTATTGGGGAGCGAGCTGGTAATGCTGCTTTGGAAGAAATAGCAGTGGCCCTCAATATTCGCCAAGATTACTATCAAGCAGAAACAAGTATTGTCCTAAATGAGACTATCAATACGTCTGAAATGGTTTCTCGCTTCTCTGGTATTCCAGTTCCTAAAAACAAGGCTGTGGTTGGTGGCAATGCCTTTTCTCACGAGTCTGGTATTCACCAAGATGGAGTCCTTAAAAATCCTCTTACTTATGAAATTATCACCCCTGAATTGGTCGGTGTTAAGAGTAATAGCCTTCCGCTTGGTAAATTGTCAGGTCGCCATGCCTTTGTTGAAAAACTAAGAGAACTGGCCCTAGATTTTACAGAAGAGGATATCAAACCATTCTTTGCTAAGTTCAAGGCGCTGGCTGATAAAAAGCAAGAAATCACAGATGCAGATATTCGAGCTCTGGTAGCTGGAACCATGGTTGAAAATCCAGAAGGCTTTCACTTTGATGATTTACAACTTCAAACTCATGCAGATAATGACATTGAAGCGCTCGTTAGCCTAGCTAATATGGATGGTGAAAAAGTCGAATTTAATGCGACAGGGCAAGGTTCCGTTGAGGCTATCTTTAACGCTATCGATAAGTTCTTTAACCAATCTGTCCGCTTGGTGTCCTATACCATTGATGCGGTGACAGATGGAATTGATGCCCAGGCTCGGGTCTTGGTTACTGTTGAAAACAGAGATACAGAAACCATCTTTAATGCAGCAGGTCTTGATTTCGATGTGTTGAAGGCTTCGGCTATTGCCTACATCAATGCTAATACATTTGTTCAAAAAGAGAATGCTGGTGAGATGGGACGCAGCGTTTCTTACCGCGATATGCCTAGTGTGTAAAGGAGAAGGCTATGACAAAGAAAATAGTAGCTCTAGCAGGGGACGGAATTGGCCCAGAAATCATGGAGGCTGGTTTAGCTGTTCTGGAGGCTCTAGCTGAAAAAACAGATTTTGACTATGAGATTGACAGACGACCCTTCGGAGGTGCAGGTATTGATGCTGCAGGGCATCCCTTACCTGATGAAACCCTCAAGGCATGTAGAGAAGCAGATGCCATTCTCTTAGCTGCTATCGGTAGTCCTCAGTATGATGGAGCAGCGGTTCGCCCTGAACAAGGCCTGTTGGCTCTCCGTAAGGAACTCAATCTTTACGCTAATATTCGCCCGGTAAAAATCTTTGATAGTCTCAAGCATTTGTCACCACTTAAACCAGAACGAATTGCTGGTGTAGACTTTGTCGTGGTGCGTGAGTTGACAGGTGGTATCTACTTTGGAGATCATATCCTTGAAGAGCGAAAAGCGCGTGATATTAACGACTATAGTTATGAGGAAGTGGAGCGGATTATTCGCAAGGCCTTTGAGATTGCAAGAAGTCGGAGAAAAATCCTTACCAGCATTGATAAGCAAAATGTTCTAGCGACCTCAAAACTCTGGCGGAAAGTAGCTGAGGAAGTCGCACGGGATTTCCCAGATGTAACCTTGGAGCACCAGCTAGTCGACTCAGCTGCTATGCTCATGATTACCAATCCTGCTAAGTTTGATGTTATCGTAACGGAGAATCTTTTCGGAGATATCTTATCTGATGAATCAAGCGTTCTATCTGGTACACTTGGAGTTATGCCATCAGCCAGTCATTCTGAAAAAGGTCCAAGTCTTTATGAACCTATTCACGGTTCAGCTCCTGATATTGCAGGTCAAGGAATTGCCAATCCTATTTCCATGATTTTATCAGTTGCCATGATGTTGAGAGACAGTTTTGGACGTTATGAGGATGCGGAACGTATCGAGAGTGCTGTTGAGGCCAGTTTAGCGGCTGGCATTTTAACAAGAGATATTGGTGGACAGGCTTCGACCAAGGAAATGACGGAAGCTATCATTGCAAGGTTATGAAGTTAGATGAAAAAATTACTCTAGTCCTTTTGATTTGGAATGTCATGGTTTTCTTGATTTATGGTATTGACAAATCTAAGGCAAGGAGAAGAGTTTGGCGCATCCTAGAGAAAATCTTACTCATTTTAGCCTTTACTTGTGGTGGTTTTGGTGCCTGGCTAGCAGGAATCATCTTTCATCACAAGACTCGAAAATGGTACTTTAAAACGGTTTGGTTTCTTGGGATGGTGACCACAATTGTAGCCTTATATTTTATTTGGAGGTAATGGATGGCAGGAAAATCGATTTTTGATAAATTATGGGACCGTCATGTCATCACAGGAGAAGAGGGACAGCCCCAACTCATGTATGTGGATCAGCACTATATCCACGAAGTGACCAGTCCTCAGGCTTTTCAAGGTTTGCGTGATGCAGGTCGCAGATTGAGACGACCAGACTTGACATTTGGAACCTTTGACCACAATGTCCCGACGGTCAATATCTACGATATTCGAGATGTAATTTCTAAAGCGCAAATTGATAAACTGGCTGAAAATGTTGAGGAATTTGGGATTGAACATGCAGCCCACGGTTCTGAAAAGCAGGGAATAGTGCACATGGTGGGACCAGAAACTGGACGGACCCAACCAGGAAAATTCATCGTCTGTGGAGATAGCCATACGGCAACCCACGGAGCTTTCGGAGCAATCGCCTTTGGAATTGGGACCAGCGAGGTCGAGCATGTCTTTGCTACCCAGACTCTCTGGCAAGTTAAACCTAAGAAAATGCTGGTAGAGTTCACTGGTGTTCCACAAAAGGGAGTTTATTCCAAGGACTTTATTTTAGCCTTGATTGCCAAATACGGCGTTGCCTGTGGTGTTGGCTATGTGGTGGAATATCGTGGACAGGCAATTGATGAACTGAGCATGGAAGAGCGAATGACCATCTGCAATATGTCCATCGAGTTTGGTTCTAAGATGGGAATCATGAATCCGGATCAGACAACCTACGATTATCTCAAGGGACGGGAATGTGTTCCAGAGAATTTCGAAGAGGCTGTGAAGGATTGGAAAACAATTGTCAGTGATGAGGATGCCGTATACGATAAGGTTATCCAGATGGATGTCTCAGACTTGGCTCCTATGGTAACCTGGGGAACCAATCCTGCTATGGGTGTTGACTTTGACAGCAGTTTCCCAGAAATTAAGGATATGAATGATGAGAGAGCCTACAATTACATGAATTTGGAACCTGGTCAAAAGCCAGCAGATATTGAACTAGGCTATATCTTTATCGGGTCTTGTACCAATGCTCGTCTCAGCGACTTACAGCTGGCTGCACGATTTGTCAAAGGGAAGAAAATTGCTCCCAACTTAACGGCTATCGTAGTTCCAGGCTCTCGTCCTGTCAAACGAGCTGCGGAGAAATTGGGTTTGGATAAAGTTTTCCTAGATGCTGGCTTTGAGTGGAGAGACCCAGGCTGCTCAATGTGCTTAGGGATGAATCCTGACAAGGTTCCTGATGGTGTCCACTGCGCTTCAACCAGCAACCGCAACTTTGAAGACAGACAAGGATTTGGCGCTAAGACCCATCTCTGCAGTCCAGCCATGGCAGCTGCGGCAGCTATCGCAGGGCGCTTCGTAGATGTTCGGCAAATGCCAGAGGCCCAGTAAGGAGAGGATATGGAGAAATTTACAGTTTATACAGGAACGACCGTTCCTCTCATGAATGATAACATCGACACTGACCAAATCCTACCCAAGCAGTTTCTAAAGTTAATTGATAAGAAAGGCTTTGGTAAGTACCTCATGTATGCTTGGCGTTATCTGGATGACAAGTATACTGAGGATCCAGACTTTGTCTTTAACCGACCTGAATACCGCAAGGCTAGTATTCTCATCTCAGGTGATAACTTTGGGGCAGGGTCTTCGAGGGAACATGCAGCTTGGGCCTTAGCAGACTATGGTTTTAAGGTAGTGATTGCAGGATCTTTCGGTGACATTCATTACAATAATGAACTCAATAATGGTATGTTGCCTATTGTTCAGCCCAGAGAGGTTAGAGAAAAGCTAGCCCAGCTTAAACCAACCGATCAGGTAACTGTAGACTTGGAACAACAAAAAATCATCTCACCAGTTGGAGAATTCACTTTCGAAATCGATAGCGAATGGAAACACAAGCTCTTAAATGGTTTGGATGATATCGGTATTACCTTGCAGTATGAAGACTTGATTGCTGCTTATGAAAAACAACGACCAGCCTACTGGCAGGATTAGAAAAAATAGAAAAGGAAATATAGAACTATGACAAAACACATTCAATGGAACGGAACACTTTCACAAGAAGGCTATGACATTTTAAAAGGTGAGGGCGGTTGTATCGTTTGCCCTACTAAAGTTGGTTACATTATCATGACTAGCGACAAGGCAGGACTTGAGCGCAAGTTCGCAGCCAAAGAACGTAACCGTAACAAACCAGGTGTTGTTCTCTGTGGTAGCATGGATGAGCTTCACTCCTTAGCACAACTCAACCCAGAAATTGAAGCTTTTTACAAAAAACATTGGGACGAAGACATTCTTCTTGGTTGTATCCTTCCTTGGAAACCAGAAGCATTTGAAAAACTCAAAGCATACGGAGATGGCCGTGAAGAACTTATGACTGACGTGCGTGGTACTAGCTGCTTTGTTATCAAATTCGGGAAGGCTGGTGAACAATTGGCTGCTAAACTTTGGGAAGAAGGCAAGATGGTATATGCTTCATCAGCAAACCCATCTGGAAAAGGAAACCGCGGTAAGGTAGAAGGTATCGGAGAACGTATCGAAGGAGCAGTGGACCTTGTTATCGAGGCAGACGACTACGTGGCATCCATCCAACCTGACAAAACGATTGAAACTCGCTATGAACAAGGTGTGATGGTGTCTATGGTTGATAAGGACGGCAAACTCATCCCAGAACAAGGAGGAGCACGTTCAACTTCACCAGCGCCAGTTGTAATTCGCAAAGGGCTTGACATTGATAAAATCATGATGCACCTGTCAGATACCTTTAACTCATGGGACTACCGTCAGGGAGAGTATTATTAGGATAGAGAAGGAGTGGGAGGAAAATAATCTCTCCTCTTTCTTTTGTTTTTTAATATAATTAAAATCCGAACAATATAATTTAATTTATAAAATTATTTGACAAAAACTGTACTTTTGTTTATAATGAATTAAGGAAACGTCGGAAAAGACGTAGTGATGCGAGAGCATAGGTAGGTCATTACAAAAGAAACGAGACATCGATATGTTAAATGAATTTCCAATTTTTGATTACGAAGATATTCAATTGATTCCAAATAAATGTGTCATTAAAAGCCGTGCAGAAGCGGACACAAGCGTCACTCTAGGAAATCACACCTTTAAACTACCTGTTGTGCCAGCTAATATGCAGACGATTTTGGATGAAAATGTAGCAGAGCAACTAGCTAAAGGTGGTTACTTCTACATTATGCACCGTTTTGATGAAGCTGGACGCATTCCTTTTATCAAACGCATGCACGATCAAGGGCTCATTGCTTCTATTTCTGTCGGGGTTAAGGACTATGAGTATGATTTCGTTAGCCAGCTCAAGGCTGATGCTCCTGAGTACATCACGATTGATATTGCTCATGGTCATGCGGATAGCGTGATTTCTATGATTCAACACATCAAGAAAGAATTGCCAGATACTTTTGTCATTGCTGGAAATGTGGGAACACCAGAAGCAGTTCGTGAATTGGAAAATGCTGGTGCAGATGCTACTAAGGTCGGAATTGGTCCTGGTAAGGTTTGTATCACCAAAGTCAAGACAGGTTTTGGTACAGGTGGTTGGCAGTTGGCTGCTCTCCGTTGGTGTGCCAAGGCTGCACGTAAGCCGATTATCGCTGATGGTGGAATTCGTACTCACGGTGATATTGCTAAGTCTATCCGTTTCGGTGCCAGCATGGTTATGATTGGTTCCCTCTTTGCAGGACACATCGAAAGTCCAGGAAAAACCATTGAAGTCGATGGTGAACAGTTCAAAGAGTACTATGGTTCAGCTTCTCAATACCAAAAAGGTGCTTACAAAAATGTGGAAGGCAAGCGCATCTTGCTTCCTGCCAAAGGTCATCTGCAAGATACTTTAACTGAGATGGAACAAGACCTTCAAAGTGCCATTTCTTATGCAGGTGGACGTCAGGTTGCTGACCTTAAACACGTTGATTATGTAATCGTGAAAAACTCTATCTGGAATGGGGATGCTTCCCACTAAGACGGGCTATCTGACCAGAAAAAAACTTGTTATTAGAGCAAATTTTTGTTATAATAAAACAAGTTTCCACCCTTAGTGTAATGGATATCACGTAAGATTCCGGTTCTTGAGATGGGGGTTCGATTCCCTCAGGGTGGATGTAAACATCCTAAAAAGCCTTTAATAGGGCTTTTTTCTTTACACTGCTCTAAATGTGTCCCTAAAACTGAAAATCTCTGTCTAAAGAATACCTCAATTCCCTCCAGTACCATTTAATACTCTTCGGAAATCTCTTCAAACCACGTCAGCGTCGCCTTACCGTAGTTATGGTTACTGACTTCGTCAGTTCTATCCACAACCTCAAAACACTGTTTTGAGCTGACTTCGTCAGTCTTATTTCCAACCTCAAAGCAGTGCTTTGAGCAGCCTGCTGCTAGCTTCCTAGTTTGTTCTTTGATTTTCATTGAGTATAAAACTGAAAATCATATTCTATAGAATGCCCAAATGTTTTCCAGTCCCGTTTTAAAGTGACTCAGGGGGCTTTTTTTGATATAATAAAAAGGACTGTTATCAGTTAGAAAGAGGTTGGTATGAAAGAATTACAAACTGTACTAAAGAACCATTTTGCAATCGAATTTGCAGACAAAAATTTACTGGAAACTGCCTTTACTCATACGAGTTATGCCAATGAGCACCGCCTCTTAAAAATTTCACACAATGAACGCTTGGAATTTTTAGGAGACGCTGTTCTACAGTTATTGATTTCAGAATATCTGTATAAAAAATATCCTAAAAAGCCTGAAGGTGATTTGTCCAAACTCCGTGCTATGATTGTCCGCGAGGAGAGTTTGGCTGGTTTTGCGCGTGATTGCCAGTTTGATCAGTTTATCAAGCTGGGTAAGGGGGAAGAAAAATCTGGTGGGCGTAATCGTGATACCATTCTTGGTGATGCCTTTGAAGCCTTTCTAGGTGCCCTTCTTTTGGATAAGGATGTGGCCAAGGTCAAGGAATTTATCTATCAGGTTATGATTCCTAAGGTTGAAGCAGGCGAGTTTGAGATGATTACAGACTACAAAACCCATCTCCAAGAGTTACTTCAGGTCAATGGGGATGTGGCTATTCGTTATCAGGTGATTTCTGAAACGGGTCCTGCCCATGATAAGGTCTTTGATGTAGAAGTTCTTGTTGAAGGCAAAAGCATTGGTCAAGGTCAAGGTCGTTCTAAGAAATTAGCAGAGCAGAAAGCTGCCAAAAATGCCGTTGAGAAAGGGCTGGATGCATGTATTTAAAGGAAATCGAAATTCAGGGATTCAAGTCTTTTGCTGACAAGACCAAGGTCGTCTTTGACCAAGGTGTGACGGCAGTCGTTGGACCAAATGGATCTGGGAAGTCGAATATTACAGAAAGTCTACGTTGGGCCTTGGGAGAATCTAGTGTCAAGAGTCTCCGTGGTGGCAAGATGCCTGATGTTATCTTTGCTGGGACCGAAAGTCGCAAACCGCTCAATTATGCTTCTGTAGTTGTGACTTTGGATAATCATGACGGATTTATCAAGGATGCAGGTCAAGAAATCAGAGTAGAACGCCATATCTATCGTAGTGGGGATAGTGAATACAAAATTGACGGCAAGAAAGTCCGTCTACGTGATATTCATGATCTTTTCTTGGATACAGGTTTGGGACGAGATTCTTTCTCCATCATTTCCCAAGGCAAGGTTGAGGAGATTTTTAACTCCAAACCTGAGGAACGTCGTGCTATTTTCGAAGAAGCTGCAGGAGTTTTGAAATACAAGACTCGCAGAAAAGAAACTGAGAGCAAGCTTCAGCAAACTCAGGATAATCTAGACCGCTTAGAGGACATTATCTACGAGTTGGATAATCAAATCAAACCTCTTGAGAAGCAAGCTGAGAATGCTCGTAAGTTTCTAGACTTGGAAGGTCAACGCAAGGCTATTTATTTAGATGTGCTGGTTGCTCAAATCAAGGAAAATAAGGCTGAACTAGAGTCTACAGAAGAAGAGTTAGCTCAGGTTCAGGAACTCTTGACAAGCTACTACCAAAAGCGTGAAAAATTAGAAGAAGAAAATCAGAATCTCAAGAAACAACGCCAAGATTTACAGACTGAAATGGCCAAAGACCAAGGCAGTTTGATGGACTTGACCAGTCTAATTAGTGATCTAGAGAGAAAATTAGCCCTATCGAAACTGGAGTCCGAGCAAGTAGCCCTGAATCAACAGGAAGCACAAGCCCGTTTGGCTGCTTTGGAGGATAAGAGAAATTCACTCAGCAAAGAAAAATCTGATAAGGAAAGCTCTTTAGCTCTGTTAGAGGAAAACCTAGTCCAAAATAATCAAAAATTCAATCGATTAGAGGCTGAATTACTGGCTTTTTCAGATGATCCTGATCAGATGATTGAGCTCTTGCGTGAACGCTTTGTAGCTCTTTTACAAGAAGAAGCGGATGTCTCAAACCAACTGACCCGCATCGAGAATGAGTTGGAAAACAGTCGTCAGCTTTCTCAAAAACAAGCAGATCAACTAGAAAAGCTGAAAGAACAGCTGGCTACAGCTAAAGAGAAGGCTAGTCAGCAAAAGGCTGAGCTTGAAACTGCCAAGGAGCAAGTTCAGAAATTATTGGCTGACTACCAAGCTATTGCCAAGGAGCAAGAGGAGCAGAAAACTTCCTATCAAGCTCAACAAAGTCAACTCTTTGACCGTCTGGATAGTCTCAAAAACAAGCAGGCCAGAGCTCAAAGTTTGGAAAATATCCTGAGAAATCATAGCAATTTTTATGCAGGTGTTAAGAGTGTTCTTCAAGAAAAAGACCGCCTTGGTGGGATTATTGGAGCAGTTAGTGAGCACTTGACCTTTGATGTGCATTATCAAACTGCCCTAGAGATTGCGCTTGGAGCTAGCAGTCAGCATATCATCGTAGAAGATGAAAACGCGGCAACCAAGGCGATTGATTTCCTCAAACGAAACAGAGCTGGTCGTGCAACCTTCCTTCCTTTGACCACTATCAAGGCGCGTACGATTTCTAGTCAGAACCAAGATGCTATTGCTGCAAGTCCAGGATTTCTGGGTATGGCTGATGAGCTGGTGACATTCGATACCAGATTAGAAGCCATTTTCAAGAACTTGCTAGCTACGACGGCTATTTTTGATACTGTAGAACATGCGCGTGCAGCAGCTCGACAAGTTCGTTATCAGGTTCGCATGGTGACATTGGACGGGACAGAATTGCGCACAGGCGGTTCTTATGCAGGTGGTGCCAATCGCCAGAATAACAGCATTTTCATCAAGCCAGAACTGGAGCAATTACAAAAAGAAATTGCTGAAGAAGAAGCAAGCTTGCGTTCTGAAGAAGTGAGTTTGAAGACCTTGCAAGAGGAGATGGCTAGATTGACTGAATCATTAGAAACCATCAAAGCTCAAGGAGAGCAGGCTCGTATTCAGGAGCAGGGCTTGGCCCTCGCTTATCAGCAAACTAGTCAGCAAGTTGAAGAACTGGAAACTCTTTGGAAACTCCAAGAAGAGGAATTAAATCGTCTTTCTGAGGGAGATTGGCAAGCGGATAAGGAAAAGTGCCAAGAGCGTCTTACTACTATAGCCAGTGATAAGCAAAATCTGGAAGGTGAGATTGAAGAGATTAAGTCTAACAAAAATGCCATCCAAGAACGCTATCAAAACTTGCAGGAAGAGGTAGCACAAGCTCGCTTGATTAAGACAGAACTGCAAGGGCAAAAACGTTATGAAGTGGCTGATATTGAGCGCTTAGGCAAGGAATTGGACAACCTGGATCTTGAACAAGAGGAAATTCATCGCCTTCTTCAAGAAAAGGTTGATAATCTTGAAAAGGTTGATACGGAGCTTCTAGCCCAGCAGGCCGAAGAAGCCAAAACTCAGAAAACAAATCTCCAACAAGGTTTGATTCGCAAGCAATTTGAATTGGATGATATAGAAGGTCAGCTGGATGATATTGCCAGTCATTTGGAACAGGCCCGCCAGCAGAATGAAGAGTGGATTCGCAAGCAAACTCG
Organism: uncultured bacterium; assembly: GCA_963519555.1. GTDB lineage: Bacteria > Bacillota > Bacilli > Lactobacillales > Streptococcaceae > Streptococcus. Next base: position 8,353 of record CAUQNI010000012.1, on the reverse strand, counting down.
TGCTGAAGCCAAGAAAGAAAAGGTCAGCGAGCACTTGCGCCATCTACAAAGTCAATTAACAGACCAGTACCAGATTAGCTATACTGAAGCTTTAGAAAAGTCTCATGAGTTGGAAAATCTCAATCTGGCAGAGCAAGAGGTTAAGGATTTGGAGAAGGCTATTCGCTCACTGGGCCCTGTCAATTTGGAAGCTATTGAACAGTATGAAGAAGTACACAACCGTCTGGATTTCCTAAATAGCCAGCGAGATGATATTTTGTCTGCGAAAAATCTGCTACTAGAAACCATCACAGAGATGAATGATGAGGTCAAGGAACGCTTTAAGTCAACCTTTGAGGCTATTCGTGAGTCCTTTAAAGTAACTTTCAAGCAGATGTTTGGCGGAGGTCAGGCTGACCTGATTTTGACTGAGGGAGACCTGCTGACAGCTGGGGTTGAGATTTCTGTCCAACCACCGGGTAAGAAAATCCAGTCTCTCAACCTCATGAGTGGTGGGGAAAAAGCCCTATCGGCTCTTGCTTTGCTTTTCTCTATCATTCGAGTTAAGACTATTCCGTTTGTTATCTTGGATGAGGTAGAGGCTGCGCTAGACGAAGCCAATGTTAAACGTTTCGGGGATTATCTCAACCGCTTTGATAAGGACAGTCAATTTATTGTCGTAACCCACCGTAAGGGAACCATGGCAGCGGCCGATTCCATCTATGGAGTGACCATGCAAGAATCAGGTGTTTCAAAGATTGTTTCGGTTAAGTTAAAAGATTTAGAAAGTATTGAAGGATGACAATTAAACTAGTAGCAACAGATATGGACGGAACCTTCCTAGATGGACAAGGGCGTTTCGATATGGATCGCCTCAAGTCTCTCTTGGTTTCCTACAAGGAAAAAGGGATTTACTTTGCGGTGGCCTCGGGTCGAGGATTTCTGTCTCTAGAAAAATTATTTGCTGATGTTCGTGATGACATTATTTTCATCGCGGAAAATGGCAGTTTGGTCGAATATCAAGGTCAGGACTTGTATGAAGCGACCATGTCTCGTGAGTTTTATTTGACGACTTTTGAAAAGCTGAAAACGTCACCTTATGTAGATATCAATAAATTGCTCTTGACGGGCAAAAAAGGCTCTTATGTGCTAGATACGGTTGATGCGACCTATTTGAAAGAGAGTCAGCACTATAATGAAAATATCCAAAAAGTAGCGAGTTTAGAAGATATCACAGATGACATTTTCAAATTTACAACCAACTTCACAGAGGAAACGCTTGAAGCTGGAGAAGCTTGGGTTAATGAACATGTTCCTGGTGTTAAGGCCATGACAACTGGCTTTGAATCTATTGATATTGTTCTGGACTATGTCGATAAGGGAGTGGCGATTGTTGAATTGTCTAAAAAACTTGGTATCACGATGGATCAGGTTATGGCTTTTGGAGACAATCTGAATGACTTGCACATGATGCAGGTTGTCGGTCATCCTGTAGCTCCTGAAAATGCACGACCTGAAATTTTAGAATTATCAGAAACTGTGATTGGTCACCATAAGGACCAGTCGGTTATAGCTTATATGGAGGGCTTATAATGGCAGATATAAAATTGATTGCATTGGACTTGGATGGCACCTTGCTGACTACTGATAAAAGGCTGACGGATCGAACCAAGGCAACCTTGAAAGCTGCGCGTGATCGTGGGATTAAGGTGGTTTTGACAACAGGTCGTCCTCTAAAAGCAATGGATTTCTTCCTCCATGAGCTAGGGACTGACGGTCAGGAAGATGAGTATACCATTACTTTTAATGGTGGGTTGGTTCAGAAAAATACAGGTGAAATCCTTGATAAGACAGTCTTTTCATATGATGATGTGGCACGCTTGTATGAAGAAACAGAGAAATTGTCACTGCCTCTTGACGCCATCTCAGAAGGAACTGTTTATCAAATCCAATCTGACCAAGAAAGTCTTTATGCCAAATTCAATCCAGCTTTGACTTTTGTACCAGTTGACTTTGAAGACCTATCTAGTCAAATGACCTACAACAAATGCGTGACTGCTTTTGCTCAAGAACCCTTGGATGCAGCCATTCAGAAGATTTCGCCAGAATTGTTTGACCAATATGAAATCTTTAAATCACGTGAAATGTTGCTAGAGTGGTCACCAAAGAATGTTCACAAAGCAACAGGTTTAGCCAAACTAATCAGCCATCTGGGAATCGATCAAAGCCAAGTTATGGCCTGTGGTGATGAAGCCAATGACCTTTCTATGATTGAATGGGCAGGGCTCGGTGTTGCCATGCAAAATGCTGTTCCTGAAGTCAAGACAGTCGCAAATGTGGTGACTCCAATGACAAATGATGAGGAAGCTGTCGCCTGGGCTATCGAAGAATATGTGCTAAAGGAGAACTAAGATATGGGATTATTTGACCGTCTATTCGGAAAAAAAGAAGAACCTAAAATCGAAGAAGTTGTAAAAGAAGCTCTGGAAAATCTTGATCTATCAGAAGATGTTGAGCCTGCCTTAACAGAAGCTGAGGAACTTCCTCATGAAGAAGCAGAGGTTGAAAGTTCTGAAGAAGCTGTGCTTGAAGAAGAGGAAATCCAAGACACAGTTGAAGAAAGTCAGAATTCAGAATCAGTTGTAGAAGTTCCTCAAGAAGAAATCGAAGAATTACCAAACTCAGAAGAAGTACCAGTGGAAGAAAATCCTGAGTTCATAGAAACTGTAGAAGAAAATAATTCTGAAGTTCTTGACGCAGAAACGCCTCAAGTAGAAGAAACTGTTCAGGACAAATATGATCGCAGTCTTAAGAAAACTCGTACAGGTTTCGGAGCTCGCTTGAACGCCTTCTTTGCTAATTTCCGTTCTGTCGATGAAGAATTCTTCGAGGAGTTGGAAGAACTGCTGATCATGAGTGACGTTGGTGTCCAGGTGGCTTCTAACTTAACAGAGGAGCTCCGCTACGAGGCCAAGCTTGAAAACGCCAAGAAACCTGACGCCCTTCGCCGTGTCATCATTGAGAAATTGGTTGAGCTTTATGAAAAGGATGGCAACTACGATGAAAGCATTCACTTCCAAGAGGACTTGACAGTCATGCTCTTTGTGGGGGTTAATGGTGTTGGAAAAACAACTTCTATCGGTAAACTAGCCCACCGCTATAAACAAGCTGGTAAGAAGGTCATGTTGGTTGCGGCAGATACCTTCCGAGCAGGAGCAGTAGCCCAGCTTGCTGAATGGGGCCGACGAGTAGATGTTACAGTAGTGACTGGACCTGAAAAAGCTGACCCAGCCAGTGTAGTCTTTGATGGCATGGAACGTGCTGTAGCTGAAGGTATTGATATTCTTATGATTGACACAGCGGGTCGTCTGCAAAACAAGGACAACCTTATGGCTGAGCTGGAAAAGATTGGTCGTATCATCAAACGTGTTGTGCCAGAAGCACCCCATGAAACCTTCTTGGCTCTTGATGCATCAACAGGTCAAAATGCCTTGGTACAGGCCAAAGAATTTTCAAAAATCACTCCTTTAACAGGAATTGTCTTGACTAAGATTGATGGAACTGCTCGAGGTGGTGTTGTTCTAGCCATCCGAGAAGAACTCAATATTCCTGTAAAATTGATTGGTTTTGGTGAAAAAATCGATGATATTGGAGAATTTAACTCAGAAAACTTTATGAAAGGTCTCTTGGAAGGCTTAATCTAATCAGAAACAAAAATCCTGCAAGGTACAAACTTGCAGGATTTTTTTATTCTAAACGACCATCTTGACGATAGGCGATATCTGGTTGCCAAGTCCATTTGGCACCGAATTTTTCAAGTAAGTCAAAGCTTGCTTGAGGTCCCATGCTTCCAGCTTTATAGTCATGAAGTGGGGCACCATTTTCAGCCCAGAGCTCTTCGATACGGTCAATCAATTTCCATGACGCACCAACTTCATCCCAGTGGCTAAAGTTTGTTGAGTTATTGTTTAAGACGTCATAAATCAATTTTTCGTATGGTTCTGGTGAAGCACCAGTTGCGGTCGCATCTGTACGGTAATCAAGTGAGTTAGGAGCCAAGTTAAATTCTTCTCCTACTTGCTTCCCATTTAGGCTAAGAGAGAAACCTTCTGTTGGTTGAATATAGATGGTCAAAATGTTTGGAGCAAGTGGTTCTCCAAAGATAGAATCCATTTGTTTAAAGACGATGTTGACATGAGTTCCTTTCTCAGTCAGACGTTTACCAGTACGGAAGAAGAAAGGAACACCACGGAAGCGATCGCTGTTCACAAAGAAGGCACCAGATGCAAATGTTTCAGTTGTTGACTCTTGATTTACATTTGGCTCGCTACGATAAGAGATATATTTCATGCCATCAATCTTACCAGAACGGTATTGACCACGAATAAAGTGTTCTTTAAGTTCTTCATCAGTTGGATGATAGAGGTTTTTAAAGACCTTAATCTTTTCAGCACGAATCTCGTCTTTTGTGAAGCTGGCTGGTTTGTCCATGGCAAGGAGGGAAAGCAGTTGCAAAGTATGGTTCTGTACCATATCACGGAGGGCACCAGATTGGTCATAGTAGCCACCACGTTCTTCTACACCCAAGCGCTCTGCAAAGGTAATTTGAACATTGTCGATAAAGTCCTTATTCCAAACGTTTTCAAAAATCAGGTTGGCAAAGCGAACTGCAAAGATACTTTGGATCATTTCCTTACCAAGATAATGGTCAATACGGAAAATTTGTTCTTCGTTAAATGTCGCTAGGAGTTCGTCATTCAACTTACTTGCAGTTGCATAGTCTGTTCCAAATGGTTTCTCAACGATTAAACGCTCAAAACCTTTACCATCTACAATGTTTTCAGACTTGAGGTGTTTGGCAATGGTTCCAAAGAATTGAGGAGCCATAGACAAGAAGAAAAGCTTGTTGTGTTCGGCTTGGTACTTGTCATTAAGTTCAGCCTGCAATTGACGCAAAGCAATGTAGTGTTCTGTATCATTGACATCATGGCTTTGATAGTAGAAGTGGCTAGCGAACTCCTGAGCCTGTTCGGTACTATCTGCCAAATCAAGGATAGATTCGACTACAACAGATTCAAAATATTCCTTGCTCCAAGGACGACGGGCAGTTCCAATGACAGCAAAGTGCTCGGAAAGATTGCCGGATTTATATAGTCTAAAAAGGGAAGGGTAGAGCTTGCGTTTAGCCAGGTCTCCACTCGCACCGAAAATTGTAACAATAACCTTAGATGACATCTAGCTACCTAATTTCTATTTTTATTCCTAGTCTTGCTAGGTATGAGGAAATCTCATTTCATAAACTTAATTCTAACATAATTTTCCGAAAAATCAAAAAATCCAATACGAGATAGAAAAAAACTGCAAGGAAATCCTTACAGTTTGCGTTTAAACGTTTAAGACCTTGTCCAAGAAATCTTTCAGACGTGGGTGTTGTGGGTTATCAAAGATTTGGTCAGGTGTTCCGTCTTCAAGGAACTCGCCATCTGCAGTAAAGATAACGCGGTTGGCAACCTGACGGGCAAATCCCATCTCATGGGTTACGATAATCATGGTCATGCCTTGCTCAGCCAATTCTTTCATAACGTTTAGTACGTCTCCAACCATCTCAGGGTCAAGGGCAGAAGTTGGTTCATCAAAGAGCATGATGTCTGGGTTCATTGCTAGTCCACGAGCAATGGCTACACGTTGTTTTTGACCACCTGACAGGCTATCTGGACAGGCCTTAGCCTTATCTGCTAGCCCAACCTTTTCAAGCAACTCCATTCCCAATTTCTCAGCTTCTTCCTTAGTCATTAACTTGTGCTCAATAGGAGCAAAGGTGATGTTGTCCAAAACAGACATATGTGGGAAGAGGTTGAAGTGTTGGAATACCATTCCGATATTTTCACGGACGTGGTCAACGTTAGTTGTTTTTTCAGTTAAGTCATAACCGTTCACAGTGATGTGACCGCTTGTAACTTCTTCTAGAAGATTAAGGCTACGGAGGAAGGTTGACTTACCAGAACCTGAAGGACCGATGATACAAACAACATCTCCTTCATAGAACTTAGTTGTAATTCCTTTTAAAACTTCATTTTTTCCGTAGCTTTTGTGTAAATCATTTACATCAATTTTTAATTTTGCCATTAACGAATCCTCTTTTCTAAGCGTTTCGCTAGTTTAGTCAAAAGTGTGATAATTACAAGATAGAAGATAGCAAGGATTGCATACATCTTGAAACTTTGGTAGTTACGGGCAATGATAATCTTACCAGTTTGGAAGAGTTCAACCAAACCGATAGCAGATACGATTGTTGTATCTTTAAGAGCGATAACGAATTGGTTAACAAAGTTTGGCAACATCAATTTAGTTGCTTGTGGCAAGATAATCTTACGCATGGTTTTTCCATAAGAAATCCCCAAGCTACGGCTGGCTTCCATTTGCCCAACTGGAACGGCCTGAATACCACCACGAACGATTTCAGCGATATAAGCAGCTGCATTGAGCGATAGGGCAATAGTACCAGCTACAAAGTCGTTAATTGGGCTTTGTTGACCTGTGATAGACTCGATGAAGTTTGGAATTCCCCAGAAGATGAAGGCTGCAAGAATCATCAATGGAATACCACGGATAACGTCAACGAAAATCTCAGAAATCACACGAAGAGATTTGTATGGGCTAACGCTAAACATACCGAAGATAATCCCGATGACAATGGCAATAGCAAATGAGATAAGAGCTAGAGCAAGAGTGATGCCAAGACCGCTAAGGAGTTGTTTGTAGTTGTTTTGGAGCAAGCCCCAGATAGTTGTTTCATCAACAGTGCTTGTTGAAGTAGTTGATGATTCACTAGCTAGGTATTTGTCAAGAATCTTTTGGAATTCACCGTTTGCTTTAAGGTTTGCAAGTCCGTTATTGAACATTTCAATCAATTCTGGATTTGCTCCTTTTTTAACAGCAAAGGCTGTTTCACCGATTGGAGTTCCAGCGATTGGAGTTTTCAATTTTTGCCCTTGGCTGATAGAATATTTGAGAACAGGCTCATCATCCATAACGGCATCAATGGCACCAGTGTTTAAACTGTCATACATTGAAGAACCATCAGCGAAAGTTTTGATTTTGTAGCCGTATTTGCTTTGATTTTCAGTTAGGAAGGTTTGAGAAGCAGTTCCGTTTTTTACACCAACTGTCTTCCCTTTCAAATCTTCATAAGAAGCAATGGTACTTGATTCTTTGACACCAAGGATGGTATTGGCTGTGTAGTATGATTCTGAGAAGTCAAAAGTTGCCTTACGAGCATCTGTGACAGACATACCAGCAATGATACCATCTGCTTGACCAGCTTGGACAGCGTTAATAGCGGCATCGAAACCAGGGTTGATAATTTCAATTTCAAAACCTTGGTCTTTAGCGATGGCCTTAATCAATTCCATATCAATACCAGTAAATTGGTTGCTTGAATTTTGGAAAACAAAAGGTGCAAAAGAAGAATCGCTGGCAATGATGTATTTAGCCTTAACAGGAATAGCTTTTAAGCCTGCAAGAGTAGTTGTAGTTGGCACTGCTGAAGATGATGAAGCAGTCCATTTCTTGATGATTTTATCAAGACTACCATCTTTTTTCATTTCAGCCAAGGCTTGGTTAAATTCAGTAACCAAGTGCTCGTATTTGCTACCTTTTTTAACACCGAAAGCAAAGCTACCTACAGCCTCACCATCCATTTCGATATGGAGATCTTGACCTTGGTTAATGGCATATTCGATAACAGGTTTGTCATCCATCATAGCATCAATGGCACCAGCACTTAAACTGTTGTTCATCAAATCACCAGTGTCAAATGTTTTAATAGTAAAACCGTATTTATCTTTAATCGTTTCTAGGAAACGTTGAGCGGCTGTTCCGTTTTTAACACCAACAGTTTTACCTTTTAATTGGTCATACTGACTAATCTTGTGTGCCTTTGTAGTTGCAATGACAACTTTTGTATCATAGTAAGTATCAGACATGGTAAAAACTTTTTCACGTTCTTTCGTCTTTGTCATCCCTGCCATGATAGCGTCAGCTTGACCAGCTTGAACTGCATTGACCGCTGCGTCAAATCCAGGGTAGGACATCTGAATGTTCCATCCTTTAATCTCAGCGACTTTGTTGATAATGTCAACATCAATTCCTTTATAAGTTTGATCTGAATCTTTAAACTCAAAAGGTGCATAGGCGGTATCAGAAACAATCTTAATCGTTTCTGCCTTCACAATACCTAATGAGAAAATTGGGAATAAAATTAGCAAAAATGCTAGAAATTTTTTCTTCATTTTTAGTCTCCTTTTCCGAATATTTTCCCATTATATCAGAAAAAGTAAAAAAAGGCAAATTTTTATATTTTTGTGTCAGAAAA
>CAUQNI010000011.1:0-67833 GCA_963519555.1 uncultured bacterium | reverse complement strand
GCTGCTTATCACAATCAAGAAGTGGTGCAACGCCGTCACCGTCACCGTTATGAGTTTAACAATGCCTTCCGTGAGCAGTTTGAGGCAGCAGGCTTTGTCTTCTCAGGTGTTTCTCCAGACAATCGTTTGGTCGAAATTGTGGAAATCCCTGAAAATAAATTCTTTGTAGCTTGTCAGTATCACCCTGAACTTTCAAGTCGTCCAAACCGCCCAGAAGAACTCTACACTGCCTTTGTTACTGCAGCCGTCGAGAACAGTAATTAGTAAAATCAGAACCTTTGAGAAGAATCTCAGAGGTTTTTTGATTGCATATTTAGGATAAGATTTGCAAAATAAAAATATAGTGATATAATTAACATAAAAAATCCTAAGGAGGATCTACAATGAAAAAAATCACACTATTTGGTTTGTCTTTAGCAGGTTTAGCTTTACTGGTTTTTCCTCATTCAGGAAAAGCATTCGAATTGGAAGAAGAATGGATTGTTAAATGTGGAGTTCAGTATCAAGATGGCAAGATTCTTCGATTTAACAATGGACACGAAGTAGATATCAAAGTCTTGGATTTGCCAAAAAATGAGAAAATCGAGTGGACGGTTAGTCTTAATGGTCAAGATCAGACTATCAATTTCCTAGGTCAAGAAAAGGACAAGTCTATGATGGGTGTAGAGGGGCGTTACTTGAATTTCTATGTTCCATATGGCTATAGAGGAGATATCAAGGTAGAAGCCAAGAGCGGAAATGAAGTGAAGACCTGGTCAACGAAAGTGGTTGACGATGTACATCATGACGGTGGAAAGAGAGGCTACTACCGTATTGAAGAATCAAATGATCAATACACCTACCTTGATGCTAAATGGGATTATCAAACCAAGACTTATACTGCCACCCTACCAGAAACTGTCAATGGTCAAAAAGTATATGCTTGGGCAGACTATGACAATGGTGAGTTGAAACTTGAAAAACAAAAGTCTATTAGTCATAAATATGATGGAGGATCTTTCAAAGAACTTTATCCGATTGTGAAAGCAGAAAGCTGGCTACAATCAAACCAAAACTGGTACTATCAAAAACAAGGACAATTAGTGCAGAACGATTGGGTTAAGGACAAGGGAACTTGGTACTTTATGAACGATAAAGGAGTCATGTTCAATCAAACTTGGCTCTATCAAGGTGGCAACTGGTATGCCTTTAAATCATCAGGAGCTATGATTGCTAGTGATTGGCTTTACGACCAAGGCAAGTGGTACTATTTATCAACTTCAGGCTCTATGAAAGCAAGCACTTGGGTTTATGATAAGGGAGAATGGTATTATGTAAGTTCTTCTGGTGCCATGATTGCGAATGATTGGATCAAAGACAATGGTAAGTGGTATTATCTAGCTTCATCAGGTAAGATGCTTCGCAATACCTACACACCAGATGGCTACTACGTTGGCAATTCAGGTGCCTGGCAATAAGAACAAGAAGTCCTTTTCCTGCAAGGAAGAGGCTTTTTACTTGCTTTTCTGCTGCTTCCTCATTTGTCCTGCGGCGTTTTTTGTGTTAAAATGAATGGTATGAAAGCTAAAAAAATGTGGATGGCAGGCTTGGCTCTGCTTGGTATTGGAAGCCTTGCCCTTGCTACGAAAAAAATTGCAGATGACCGTAAGCTCATGAAGACTCAGGAAGAGTTGACAGCGATTGTGCGAGACCATTTTTCAGACATGGGGGAAATTGCGACCCTCTATGTTCAAGTTTATGAAAGCAGTCTGGAGAGCTTGGTTGGTGGCGTCATTTTTGAGGATGGCCGTCATTATACCTTTGTCTATGAAAATGAAGACCTGGTCTATGAGGAGGAAGTCTTATGATACAACCAGCAAGTTTAGAAGAATTGGCATCTTTAGTAGAAAAAGATGGGAAGAAGGTCTTTCTTTTTGTGGCAGACTGGTGTGGCGATTGTCGTTATATCTATCCTGCCTTACCAGAAATTGAGGAGACCAATCCAGAGTTCACCTTTATTCGTGTGGACCGAGACCAGTATATGGATTTAGCCAAACTCTGGGATGTTTACGGAATCCCTAGCCTTGTTGTTCTAGAAAAGGGCAAGGAAATCGGCCGTTTTGTCAATCGCGACCGTAAAAGCAAGCAACAAATTAACGACTTTTTAGCAGGACTGAAATAGGAGAAAAAGGAAACAATGATTTTTACATATAATAAAGAACATGTCGGTGATGTCCTTATGGTCATCGTGAAAAACAGTGGAGACGCCAAACTGGATGTGGAACGCAAAGGAAATGTAGCCCGTGTTTTTCTAAAAGATAATGGAGAAACAGTGGCTTGGAATATTTTCGAAGTTTCAAGTTTGTTTGAAATTGCAGAGCGCGGTCAAGTCTTTTTATCAGATGAGCAAGTCGCTCGTTTGAACCAAGAATTACAGGCGGAAGGTTTTACAGAAGAAATTGTCAATGACAAGGAACCTAAGTTTGTTGTTGGTGAGATTGTCGAAATGGTAGCTCATCCTGATAGTGACCACCTTAACATCTGCCAAGTTGCAGTTGCAAGTGACAAGACAGTACAAATCGTTGCAGGGGCTCCCAATGCACGTGTCGGATTGAAAACCATTGTAGCTCTTCCTGGAGCTATGATGCCCAAAGGCAATCTTATTTTCCCAGGCGAACTTCGAGGTGAAAAGAGTTTTGGCATGATGTGTAGTCCTCGTGAATTGCATTTGCCAAATGCTCCGCAAAAACGAGGGGTGCTTGAATTATCAGAAGATCAAGTTGTCGGAACTCCATTTGACCCAGCCAAACACTGGACTGCCTAAGAGATTGTCAGTATTTGATAGACCAGATAGAGGGGGATAAGATGGCGAAAAATGTAGTGATTACAGGAGCGACCTCAGGAATCGGTGAAGCGATTGCGCGTGCTTATCTGGAGCAGGGGGAGAATGTCGTTCTAACAGGGCGACGGGCAGCCAGACTAGAAACCCTCAAGTCAGAGTTTGCAGCAACCTATCCAAATCAAACAGTTTGGACCTTTCCATTAGATGTGACAGATATGACTATGGTGAAGACTGTCTGCTCAGATATTTTAGAAACGATAGGTCAGGTTGACATTTTGGTCAATAACGCCGGACTGGCTCTAGGCTTGGCTCCCTATCAGGACTATGAAGAGTTGGATATGCTGACCATGTTGGATACCAATGTCAAAGGTTTGCTGGCAGTCACTCGCTGTTTCTTGCCAACAATGGTAAAAGCCAATCAAGGTCATATTATCAATATGGGATCAACCGCAGGAATCTATGCTTATGCAGGTGCAGCTGTCTATTCAGCCACCAAGGCGGCAGTTAAGACTTTTTCAGATGGACTGCGAATTGATACCATCTCAACGGATATCAAGGTGACGACCATTCAGCCTGGAATTGTCGAAACAGATTTTTCTACAGTGCGTTTTCACGGTGATAAAGAGCGGGCTGCGTCCGTTTACCAAGGAATAGAAGCTTTGCAAGCTCAGGATATTGCAGATACAGTGGTCTATGTGACCAGTCAACCTCGTCGTGTGCAGATTACAGATATGACCATTATGGCCAATCAACAAGCGACAGGTTTCATGGTTCATAAAAAATAAAAAATTTTCTCGAAAAGTTACAAATTTCTGTAACTTTTTTGATTTCCTGCGAATAGATAAGTAGGAGGAAGAAAATATGTATAATAAAGTTATCATGATTGGACGTTTAACGTCTACACCAGAATTGCACAAAACCAACAATGACAAGTCAGTAGCGCGAGCAACTATCGCTGTAAATCGTCGTTACAAAGACCAAAACGGGGAACGCGAAGCTGATTTTGTCAATATGGTCCTATGGGGCAGACTAGCAGAAACTTTGGCAAGCTACGCAACCAAAGGTAGTCTTATTTCTGTGGATGGAGAACTTCGTACCCGTCGCTTTGAGAAAAATGGTCAGATGAACTATGTGACTGAAGTACTTGTTACTGGATTCCAACTCTTGGAAAGTCGTGCCCAACGTGCCATGCGTGAAAATAATGCAGGCCAAGATTTGGCGGATTTGGTCTTAGAAGAGGAAGAATTGCCATTTTAAGCATTAAAAAGTCTGAGTTGGTCTCAGGCTTTTTATCTTGAGAAAGTCAGACTTTTTTCTTGACTATTTCTGACCAAGTGATACAATAGAACTATGAATTAGCACTCAGATATAAAGAGTGCTAATAATATGTAGTTCATCATGGAGGAAAACAGATGTTGAAACCATTAGGAGACCGTGTGGTCTTAAAAATCGAAGAAAAAGAACAAACTGTTGGAGGTTTTGTCCTCGCAGGTTCAGCCCAAGAAAAAACAAAAACAGCCCAAGTTGTAGCTACTGGACAAGGTGTTCGTACCTTGAACGGTGACTTGGTTGCTCCAAGTGTTAAAGCTGGAGACCGTGTCTTAGTTGAAGCTCATGCAGGTCTTGATGTCAAAGATGGCGATGAAAAGTACATCATCGTTGGCGAAGCTAACATCTTGGCAATCATTGAAGAATAGAAGGAGAAAGTAAGTATGTCAAAAGAAATTAAATTTTCATCAGATGCTCGTTCAGCTATGGTTCGTGGTGTCGATATCCTTGCAGATACTGTTAAAGTAACCTTGGGACCAAAAGGTCGCAATGTCGTTCTTGAAAAGTCATTCGGTTCACCCTTGATTACCAATGACGGTGTGACCATTGCCAAAGAAATTGAATTGGAAGACCATTTTGAAAATATGGGTGCCAAATTGGTATCAGAAGTAGCTTCAAAAACCAACGATATCGCAGGTGACGGAACGACAACTGCAACTGTCTTGACACAAGCAATTGTCCGTGAAGGAATCAAAAATGTCACAGCAGGTGCCAATCCAATCGGAATTCGTCGTGGGATTGAAACAGCAGTTGCTGCAGCAGTTGAAGCCTTGAAAAACAATGCTATTCCTGTTGCCAACAAAGAAGCTATCGCTCAGGTTGCAGCCGTATCTTCTCGTTCTGAAAAAGTTGGTGAGTACATCTCTGAAGCCATGGAAAAAGTTGGTAAAGACGGAGTCATCACCATTGAAGAGTCACGTGGTATGGAAACAGAGCTTGAAGTCGTAGAAGGAATGCAGTTTGACCGTGGGTACCTTTCACAGTACATGGTAACAGATAGCGAAAAAATGGTAGCTGATCTTGAAAATCCATACATTTTGATTACTGATAAGAAGATTTCAAATATCCAAGAAATCTTGCCACTCCTAGAAAGTATTCTCCAAAGCAATCGTCCACTCTTGATTATTGCGGATGATGTGGATGGCGAAGCTCTTCCAACTCTTGTTTTGAACAAGATTCGTGGAACCTTCAACGTAGTAGCCGTTAAGGCACCTGGTTTTGGTGACCGGCGCAAAGCCATGCTTGAAGATATAGCCATCTTAACAGGCGGAACAGTTATCACAGAAGACCTTGGTCTTGAGTTGAAAGATGCGACAATTGAAGCTCTTGGTCAAGCAGCGAGAGTAACTGTGGACAAAGATAGCACTGTTATTGTAGAAGGTGCTGGAAATCCTGAAGCGATTTCTCACCGTGTTGCGGTTATCAAGTCTCAAATCGAAACCACAACTTCTGAATTTGACCGTGAAAAATTGCAAGAACGCTTGGCGAAATTGTCAGGTGGTGTAGCGGTTATTAAGGTAGGAGCTGCAACTGAAACTGAGTTGAAAGAAATGAAACTCCGCATTGAAGATGCCCTTAACGCTACTCGTGCAGCTGTTGAAGAAGGAATCGTTGCAGGTGGTGGAACAGCCCTTGTAAATGTTATCCCTACCGTAGCTGATTTGGAATTGACAGGAGACGAAGCAACAGGCCGTAATATTGTTCTCCGTGCCTTGGAAGAACCGGTTCGTCAAATCGCCCACAATGCAGGATTTGAAGGCTCTATCGTTATCGATCGTTTGAAAAATGCTGAAGTTGGTACAGGCTTCAACGCAGCAACTGGCGAGTGGGTCAACATGATTGATCAAGGGATTATCGATCCAGTTAAAGTGAGTCGTTCAGCTCTACAAAACGCAGCATCTGTAGCCAGCTTGATTTTGACTACGGAAGCAGTTGTAGCCAATAAACCAGAACCAGCAGCCCCAGCTCCAGCAATGGACCCAAGCATGATGGGCGGGATGATGTAAGCTTTCTATAGAAAACAATTTATAAAAAACACAAAAGGAGGGAATGGCTATCCCTCTTTTTATGATATTCACTTCTAAATTGATTTGAGCTCTCCTAACTTATATGATAAAATAAGACTAGAAAAAGGAGAAGAACATGATCGATGTAGAAGAAATTCTGAGCAAGATGAACCCCAATCAGAAGATTAATTATGACCGTGTCATGCAGAAGATGGTACAAGTATGGGAGAAAAATGAGCAACGGCCAACTATTCTCATGCATGTTTGCTGTGCCCCTTGCAGTACCTATACCCTAGAATATTTGACCAAGTATGCAGATGTGACTATCTATTTTGCCAATTCTAATATCCATCCCAAGGCAGAATACCATAAGCGTGCCTATGTGACTAAAAAGTTTGTCAGTGATTTCAATGAGCGGACTGGAAATATGGTCCAGTATCTAGAAGCTCCCTACGAACCAAATGAATATCGTAAGTTAGTCAGAGGACTGGAAGAAGAGCCAGAAGGTGGCGACCGTTGCAAGGTTTGCTTTGACTACCGACTGGATAAGACAGCGCAAGTGGCTATGGATTTGGGCTTTGACTACTTTGGCTCAGCCTTGACCATCAGTCCTCATAAGAATTCTCAAACCATTAACAGCATCGGAATCGATGTGCAAAAAATTTACACAACCCACTATCTTCCCAGCGATTTCAAGAAAAATCAAGGCTACAAACGTTCAGTAGAGATGTGTGAAGAGTATGACATCTACCGTCAATGTTATTGTGGATGCGTCTATGCAGCCCAGGCTCAGAATATTGATTTGGTTCAGGTTAAGAAGGACGCCACGGCGTTCTTGCTGGATAAGGATGTTGAAAAAGACTATTCCCACATCAAATTTACAGTTACAAAATTAGATATATAGAAATCACCCCAGCTGTAAAGCTGGTTTTTTCAAATAAAAAAACCAGGGCATTCACCCTAGTTTGACAACTTTACCGATTCTTTAGTTCTACATAGCGCTTGTACCAAATGTTTACATAGGCTTCTGAGAAAGGACCACGTCCATTGTTAATCCAATCAACAAGAATTTTAACATGTTCTTTTAAAATATAGTCTAAGTCATCAGAATAATTCATTTTGCGTTTGTGACGCTCATACTCCTCAACGTCCAAGAGACGTTTTTCCCCATCTGTAAAAATTTTAACATCCAAATCGTAATCAATATACTTCAGTGCTTCTTCATCCAGATAGTAGGGGCTAGCCATATTGCAATAGTAGGAAATTCCATTATCACGAATCATGGCAATGATATTAAACCAATATTTCTTGTGAAAGTAAACAATAGCCGGTTCTCGAGTGACCCAACGACGACCATCACTTTCGGTAACAAGTGTATGATCGTTGACACCAATAATGGCGTTTTCTGTTGTTTTTAGTACCATGGTGTCCCGCCAAGTTCGGTGGAGACTCCCATCATGCTTATAACTTTGAATTGTAATAAAGTCGCCTTCTTTTGGAAGCTTCATAACTAACCAACTTTCTACAATTTATAAGTTTATCATTTACTATTGTACCATAAAAATGCCTAAAATCTGTGAATTTTACATGAAAATATTAAAGATATTCTCTGAGAGCGCTTGCTATATCCGAAAAATCGTATCCTTTTCGTGCTAAAACTTGAGTTAAACGCTGTTTAAGTTCGTATCCTTCATACTTTCGAGCATACTTAGTATATTGCTTATCAAGTTCCTTGAAGATGAGTTCCTGAGTTGTTTCTCCATCAACTTGACTATCCAAGTCGTCAAAGGCACTTTTAGCTTCAGAGTATGAGAAGCCCTTGTTGGTCAAGTTTTGGATAATCTTTTCTTGCAAGGCACGAGCTGGAAGTTTTCCCTCATATTTTTTCAATAGTTTATTGGCTACACGTTGAGCAACTTCCGAAAAATCAAATTCTTTCAAGTTCTCTTCTATAGTAGATTTTGAAATTCCTTTTTGTGCTAGTTTCTGACTCAGTACATAAGGCCCCTTGTCTCCTGAAAGTTGATTGGCATTGATAATAGCATAAGCGTACTGGCTATCATTAATCCAATTATCTTCTTTAAGATTAGCAATGACTTGAGAAACGATGTTTTTATTAATATCGTATTTTTTTAGATATTCTATGACCTCTTTTTCGGTACGTGCTTTAAAGGATAGGTGGTAGAGCGCTAGATTTTTACCATAAGAAAATTGAGCAAAGTCCTGAATCTTCTTCAATTCCTCTTCGCTTATTACCTTATCTCTTGATAACATAAAACGAACAATTGTATCTTCAGTAATGTAGCATTTGTCGCCATTATCAAGCTCCATCAGATAGAGCCTTTTTTTCTTTTCAAGTTTTGTGATTTTCATAGTTCTATTATAACTCAAAATGTGAGAAAAAGCTGAAACCCCTTGATATAGCCGTTTTTTGTCCCTTAATGATGAATTTTAAGAACTTTTTAGGAACTTTGTAAATTCTCAATGGCTTTTTCATAAAAGGAAGTCGCCTTTTTCTTATTGTCTTTGGATAGGTGGCTATAGATGTCCATAGTCATTGAAATTTTAGAATGACCAAGCCGTGTTTGGATTTCTTTGTAAGGAAGTCCTGCATTGAGCAATAGACTAGCGTGGGTGTGTCGGAAAGCGTGGAAACTCAAACGAGGACATCCAGCCAGTTTTAAATGCTTTTCTAGTCTGAATCTGAGCGCTCCAGCTTCTCTATAATTGTCAAAGGTATCAGAGAACACTTTTTCAAAAGTTACCCCTATTTCCCTACCTATTTGGGATTGTCTTGCTTTATAGAGCCGAAGCATGAGTACCGTTTTGGTATCCAGTGCTATTTCTCTAATGCTACTTTTACTTTTAGGGCTAGTGATTTCCTTGAGGGTGTTTAAAGTCTTGGTAACTGAAATGCTACCGTTTTGTAAGTCAATATCAGACCATTTCAAGGCTAAACACTCACGAATACGCAAACCAGTCGCTAGAAGTGTCTTATATAACACCGTATCGGAGAAATTTTTATAAGTGTTTGGCAACTGATCCAGATAATCTAAGAATTTTTTCAAATTGTCGTCATCCAGATATTTCAGTTTTTGCCCTTCTTTGGGTTTGCGACGTGGGACGATGATATCACTAGCTGGATTTGAAGGAATGACTTGCAAGGAAACGGCATAGGATAATATGCGTTTATTTAAGGCATGAAGCTGGTTATATTGCTGATAACCTTTCCCTAGTTGGTTATAATCTATTGCCCACTGGTTTACCTGGTGCTGAATGATTGGGGACGTTAGTTTATCTAGTTTGTAGTCTCCAAAGGCTGGTAGGAGATATTTTTTTATGTTGTTTTTTGCGCCTATGAGGGTGCTGTGTTTGACTGTATGGCAATAATTTTCTAGCCAGAGGTTCGTTAATTCCTGATAGGTGGTAACATTAACGGTTTTTGTGACTGTTGAGCCGTTTTTTTCAAATTCTACCTTGGCTTGGATAGCCTTGCTTTTGAGTCTGTTCTTGGTTCTGTCTGAAATAGTTGTCTTGACTTTCTTACCTGTTACGGTATCAATACCAAGATAAACGCTGGAACGGTAAACTACGGATCCATCTTTCTTTTTGTACTCTGTAATCTTCATGGTTTTACTCCTTTTCCATCAGCAGGCAAGCAATTAGAAAAGGTTTTGAGTTTATACCATGCGAGGGGCTACGAGAACCCCCTTATTTTCGATTTTAAGCAGTCGGACGGTAAATTGTACTAGAATAGAAAACAAGGCAGATATGGGGCTTATATGGGGTTTGAAAAGCTCCAGTATTTCAAGAGTTTTATTTAGAAAATAAAAAGGAAGTAACAACTAAGCTACTTCCCTGGAGCGCTGAGGCTCAAAGTTTAAAAAATATGAGGGTAAACCTCTAAGTAGCTTAATTATAGATTAAATTTTAATAGCTGTCCATCAGCAGGTAAGCAATTAGAAAAGGTTTTGAGTTCATACCATGCGAGGAGTTACGAGAATTTTAATTTAACTTGTCATTAGTAAATAGATGGTGTTAACTATTTTGCACTATAATCAAAGAATTCTTCAACTATTGCGTGTTTTAATGGGCGTTTTGCAACTTTAATTAATATTTTACTTTTTTCTAAATCTTTTATAGTTTGTTTTAGACTTCTTTGTGAATATTCAGTATGTTGTAAAAGATTCAAAAGTTCATTGTCGTTAATGCTTGCTTCAAAGTCTGACACAAATAATTGAGACTGGATAAGTAGAAATAATATCGTTGCTTCAATATCAGTGAAACTACTATCTTGCAATTTTTGATGGTAATAGTATAGCATTTCTTGTTTTTCTGATAGTGTATTTATTATTTCATATTGTCCCTTAATAATAAAACTTAAGATTGTATGTACAAATTGAGTACCGTCTGCTTTGTTTAGTATGTTTCCAGTATCTGAGAATGCTTTATAGTATTTATTTTTATCTTCATTTATTTTTTTACTAATAATAAGGCCTGAAAATTTATCTAATTTTCTTGAAAGATACTTAGATAGGATATAACGGCCAGTTCTTCCATTGCCATCATAAAACGGATGAATGTTTTCAAAAAAATAATGTGCTAGACTAGCTTTTATAAGGAAAGGAACATTTTCTATATTGATGAAATGAATCCAGCTAAGTAGCATTTCCTTAATTGTCTCTTCTTTACCTGGCGCAATATGCTCTATCTTCCCATTTTGATTATTAACAATAGAGACATAGTTTTTCCTAAATAGTTCACCATCCAGTTCATCATTATCTTCAATTTCTCCGCTAGTTAATGCATTATATATTTCTCGAATATGAGTTAGTTCTGTTATATTTAGATAATCTTCTGAAAGTATATCTAGATACATTCGGACAGTAGATTTATGTTTCAGTTTTTCTTTTCTATCTTTGTTAAGAGCCTCAATTGCAACTGCTACATCTTTTCTTGTAGTTCCAATGCCTTCAATTTCATTTGTGGAAATAATGGCATTGAATAGTTGTTCATTATAAAATTGTTGATGAGCAACGTCTGGTAGATCATTGGCTAAATCTGTGATAGTAGAAGATAATTCAATGATTTTTTGGGAAAGAAGTTGGATTTCCATAATTGGCACAACAAATAGTGGATATTCGTTTGTTGCAAACTCCTCTTTTTTCATCAGATATGGAAACATTGTAGTTTTTGTGGTGCCGTATCCATTTATTCTTTGTAGGTATTCTTTTTCATAAATACTACGTTCACTGTAATAAATTTTTTTTAGACTTTTATACTCCATACTCTAAATTTAATTAATGACAAAAATGTAACTTTGTCATTAATAGCTCCTTTTAATTTTTTAATTATTGACAAAAACGCTATTTTGTTAATAATAGCTCGATTTAATTTTTTAATTATTGACAAAAACGCTATTTTGTCAATAATAGCTCGATTTAACTTTTTAATTATTGACAAAAACGCTATTTTGTCAATAATTATTTTGTCGTTTTTTGTGCTTATCTGTAAAATCAGCTTTCTATTCTTCAACTTCCCCTGTTTTTGCACAATAGACCTTAGAAATAGGGTTGCTATTGGCGAATATGGGGGATTTTTATAGAATCTTTTCAAAAACCATTGTGGCTTGAATGCGGTCGCCACCGCCTAGTCCTTTGCTTCCACCATTGGCGGTTGTGATTGTATGCAGGCGGTAGCCTTTTGCTACTTGGGTGTTAATGACGTTTTCTAATTCTGTCAAGTTTCCTGATCCAGTACCAAAAAATTTCTCTTTTAAGGTTACTTGAAGGACTACGTAGTGTAAATCAGTAGCATTTGAAGCAGTTGAGTGAGTGCTAGCGTCTTTAATGTTATCAAAAAATCCCATGATAGTTACTTCTTTTATTATGTCAGTAATTGATAAAAATTAGTCAATGATTTTTTTGTATTGTTCGAATTGTTCTTCTATTGCATTATCCTTATAAAGTATATTAGATATTTTAAATAAGCCTTCAGTGGGTATATAGTTTAATTTTACAGAGTACATAGATTTTAGCTTTTCTGTATCTGTTTCGGTATACCTGTAATTAGAATTGAGTTCAGATAAATCTTGTAATTGATAGAAAATCATTTCTATTTGCTTATCAGATAAAACAATATCACTTAGAGTAATATAGTCTAAAAACCTAACAAATGCTTCTTTGTTCATTCTTTCCATAACATTATTATGGAAATCTATTTCATATTCTGTAACATCATCATTATTAAATCCCAACAGATAACCAACGCTCACTCCAAAGTAATCAGCTAGTTGCTTTGCGTTGTTAGACTTAATTTGACTTTCTCCGTTTTCCCATTTTTGGAATCCTCTACGAGTTACACCTATTGCTTCAGCAACTTCTTGTTGAGTTACTTTTTTCTTTTTTCTTAATTCTTTAATTCTAGTCATTTCTATTACCTCAGTCTAATTATATCACAAAATAATCAAAAGCTAACTAAAATTCACATTTATTGATATTTTTCTATTAACAAGCGAACTATAATACGCTATAATACATTCAAAGCTAACGATAGTTAGCAAGTTAGAAAGGAGAAACTTCATTGCTTATTACCTCAACACAAGCAAAAGCGATTCGCCGAAAGCAGGCAGACAAGAAATTGACTGCAAAGCAAGCAGGCGAGGAAATCGGAGTTACACAAGTTACCTATCGAAAAATCCGAGACGGTGGCGAAGTGAAACCGAGCATTTACCAAAAAGCCATGCAGTGGCTTGCTGAAGATTATTAGAAAGGAGCGAACCAATGGAACTGGTTTACATGGACGGCAAGAAAGAGCCGTATACTACGAGCGAGATTATCGCTGAATGTGCTGAAGTACAGCACCATACTATTACACGCCTAGTCAGAGACAATAAAGCTGATTTTGAAGCGTTGGGAATACTTGGATTTAAAATCCATAAATTAGATAAGAGAGGGCAACCGAAAAGAATCTATCTTCTGAATGAGCAACAAGCTACCTTGCTGATCACTTATCTAAAGAATACTGAACCAGTACGTCAATTCAAAATGAACCTAGTCAAAGCATTCTTTGAAATGCGTGATGAACTTTCTAAACGCTATCTTCAAAGAGAACTGGAAAAGCCAAAGCGCAAGACCTTAACCGAAGCTATCAAATCATGGGAGAAAGCACCTCAGCATGCCTATAGCACTCTTACAAACCTACTGCTAAAGGGAGCGACTGGGAAAAACAAAGCCCAACTCGTGCAAGAGCGAGAAAGTGAAAACGGTATTGACAGTTTAACAAGCACGGAACTAACAAACTATCAGCGTTTGGAAGATATGGCGATAGCGATGATCAACTTGAATATGAGATATTTAGAAATTAAAGAACTAATTTTTAAAGCATAGGAGTATAGAAAATGGAAAATGATTTTAAGACAGTTACAAATGCCAAGGGAGTAGAAATTCCTAAGTATTTCAAGGATTTTAAAAAGCTAGTTGAGATGGACAGACAACTAGCCGAGTATCTTTGTATGAACTATGAGGATTTGGACAGTGAAGACCTGGGCGCATTTCTTGAAACGGTGGAGCAGGGATTCAGCTGGATTCTGGATCTTATCGAAAGTAAAGACTTGCTTTATAGCCCCCAGACAGGGAAGAAAGCATGAAAAAAGGCAACAAAAAAAGTCACTTGCGGAAAGTTTGGCGACCGAAGCAAGCGACTGGATTAAGAGTATAGATATTTTTCTATACCTTAATTATACCATAATACAGCGGTTTACGCTAGTACATTGAAAATAAAATAAGGTACGCTGAGAAGATTTTAAATTTTTTTCGGTTTAGGGGTTGACATTATACCGTGCATAAGTATATAATAAAAGCACGGGCAAAAGTAAAGGAGTGATATAATGAGCCCAAGAACAGGAAGACCGATAAAGGGGAATGCTAAGCGTGATAAGCGATTAGAGGTTAGACTGACAGCAGACGAATACAACGAAATTCAAGAAGTCGCTGACAGTTTGAATATTTCTAAAGCTGATACGATAGTTAAAGGCATTCAACTTTTAAAGTCACAAAAATAAAAGAAGCCTGCTACGTTCTCAACCGACCAAAGCGATAACGTAACAGACTTAGCCCCCACGAATGAGGTACGTAAATATCTTATCATGCGTACTCTTATTTGTCAAACATAGAAATAGAGTGCGCTTTTTGCGTACCCAAAAAATGAGGTATACAATGGGAAAACAACATCAAGCAGTAAAATTCAAGGATATTGCTGAAAAATTGTCCGAATTAGAGGGCAAAAATTTAGAAGAAATTGCTGGAGTATTAGGCTATCGCAACTTGGAGAGTTGTAGGGTCAATCTTTACAATCTGAGACAAAACAAGCGTCTAGGATTTGAAGTGGAAAAAGGGGTGTACTCCAAGTTCGCACTCTTGGACGATTCGGTAAAAGAGGAACTGGAAGACAAGGAATTGTCAGACCGTGGGCGCTATTTGAAGAGCGTAGACCGCTACAAGGCAATGCTGAATGCTTTTTCTATCGCCTTTGATAGTACGGTCAAGGCGGAAACCAGACAAAAAGCAGAACATGACGGCTTGAAAGCCTTGGACAGAATCCCAGATAAGCACTACGCCCTACTTTATGACATGATGGAGGGCTAGGGATGGAAGCAAAAACCCACTTCGCTAGATTCATGCGTAGAGGCATGGAGTTAGCAAGGCAATTACACAGCAAAGAAATCCAACGTGATGAATTTGATAGAGCCTGGAAAAGATTAGGCGATCAAATCGAAAACGAAACGAAGAAAAACTAAGAAAACCGAAGAGCAGGCAAGCAATTAGAAAAGGTTTTGAAATCAAGCGCTGACAGGGTGATTCTAAGACCTTGTTTAGCTGAAAGATGGGTAATTACTCACGAAACACCACTACAAGCGTTCACCAACTTGGAGCAATCGCCCAGCGTTTGGAGTGGTGCTAATCGTGTATAGGAAACAGGCAAACCAAAAGAAAAAGGTAAAAACATGAATGATTATTTTAAAGAATTTGAAAAAGAGTTGGTACTTGTAGAGGAAAAGCTAGATATTTTATCAGAGTGGCATAATTCTAAGAATCATATTGGCGCAATGGAAATTGTTGAAGATTGTAATTCAGTAATTACTGATTTATGGCTAAGTTTTTATAAATTATCTGAAGCATACAAGATGCAGGAAGCTAGTCATGAAGAATTTTATAATAAGAATGTTGAGAACTTACTGGGAGAATTAAAAAAATATGACGATGAGTGTACAGAAATGTACAATAAAAAACCTGACTGGTTACTATTCAATTACTTAAATCAAGTAATAAGCGAAAACAAGTTAAGTAATGATATTACTCATGAGACTGCTTCAACTTGGACGTATTTACGAAGTTTAGTAGCATCTGATTTACAAAAAAGAGGGCTTTTAAAATGAATGAACTAGATATAAGCAATACACAGGCGCTTATTTTTACCGTGATTTTGATTGGCTTTCTCATATATCTAAATCATCGAGACCGCAAGAAAAGCGCTCAACTGGAGCGAGAAAACAGGAAACTGGGAGAAAGACCTAGTGAGAGTTTAAGCCCTGACTATGGGAGATATATCCAACTTGCAAGCATTAAGCCGTGGAGGTGATGATATGTTTGAAAGGATGATTGAAGAAATTCAAATAAAAATATTAGAAGCCTTAGAACGTTACCTAAAAAGTCATGAGAAAATACCTCCCCGAATCATTGGATTGATTTCCGCAAAACGAGTACAAGAAGAGTTAGATATAAAATACCTGACCTTACAAAAATGGGAAAGAATGGGCTTGAAGCGTTATCAGCCTCCAGGAGACGATAGCAGAAAAGTTTATTATAAAGTGGACGACATCCGTAAGTTTATGGGGGTGGGAGAATGAGAGTGATAGAGTTAACCTTGTCTAGTGACAAATTGGTCTTGTTTGGCTTTCTCAAGTCTACCCCTACCCAAGTTTGGAAAAATGGGGAACACTTCAAATTTATCTACTTTGAACCGATTGGCGAAGCGCTAACGAATTTCCACTATAAAGGCTTGTATGTGACTGTCAAAGACGAAAAAGAGGAAGTAGAGGGCTGGAGGTTAGTTAGAGACTTGGAGATAGTTTTGGCCAGTCCTGACTTGCTGACAATTCTGAAAGAATTAGAGGTAAACAAATTGACCGAGCAACGGCAGGGGCTTGGAGTGGAGTTAAAAGGCTGGGTTTTTGACCTGATTTGCAATGGTATTTATACCAGGTATGAGACTTCACTTTTTGTCTGCTTGCTATTTGTGAATGGCTACAGTTTTAGTCAGCTGGTGGACTTGTTTTCTGCAATCGTTAAACGCAAAGACCTAGCAAGCTACTTTCTAGAAGTAGCGACAAAATTCTATAGGGAGGTGGCTTTTGAATAGCAATGACATTGTAGATAAAATCATTGAAGAAGATAAGCAGAAAGTACCGCCTGAAGTGGTGGACTTGACCCAAGCAAGGGAGACAAGTGAGGAAAACAATAGCCTGAACTTGACCAAAAAAGCAAGAGGGGATGGCTTTGCAGTCAACTTGGACAATCTCAAGAAGATTTTGAGTGGGGATAGTAAGCTAAAAGGTTCGATACAGTACAACACTTTTACATATGAAATTGACGTGACTAGACCAATGAAGCTAAACGGTAGAACCTTGAGCGGTACAATCGATGACCTGATTATCAGAGAGATTAGGGCTTATATTGCTACCAAGTATAAGATGGATTATAAAAAAGGGGATATCGCTGATATCTTGGAAGTGGTGGCTGGAGAACACAGCTACAATCCCTTAAAAGACTATCTGGAATCTTGTGAAAGCGAGTATAAAGAGTTAGTAAATCAGCGTGATCCCTTTGATATTTTAAGGCATTATCTCAATATCAAGGATGACGAATATAACCGTATTATCATGGACTTGTTTTTCCGTGGAGCGGTTGCCAAGGTGTTTGACCCTACTGTTAAGTTTGACTTTGTACTGGACTTGACTGGAAGGCAGGGAGTAGGAAAGACCCAATTTTTTGAGGGGCTTTTCACTCACAAGTATTTTACAACTGTTGAGACCTTCACAGATAAAGATGATAAGGCTAGAATGGTCAGAAACTGGTGTGTATTTGACGATGAGATGGTGGCCAGTAAAAAGGCTAGCTTTTCAGAATTGAAGAAATTTATCACAGAAACCAAGTTAGAGTTTAGACCGCCTTACGCTTCCAGTGATAGGCGACTCCCTAAGAGTTTTATTATTGTGAGGGCAACCAATGACCATGATTATTTAAACGACCTGACAGGAGAAAGGCGCTTTCTGGTTGCAGAAGTCCACAAGGACACCGCCTATAAGGGCAGGAAGTGGACGGAAAAAGACCGTAGAGCCTTTTGGGGCGCTATGGTGGTGGCTTGGAGAGCTAACCAAGTGTTGAACCTGACAGACGAGCAAGAAAAGCTAGTAAATGAGGTTAGAAGCCGTTACAAGTTTGTTGATGAAACCCTTGAGGATTTGGAGCGCTATTTAGGCACTCCTTACCCAAAAAGAATGTATCAGTTCCCGATAACCGACAGGACGCGATACTATTATATCTCTGATATGATGAACGAGGGATATTATAGAAACAACAAGGGTGGAACGGTTGAACTGGACACAGACACCTACGGCGAACTGGTAGACAGGGACAAGATGACGATTAACCTATTTTTTCAAGAGGTGTATTTGACTGACAAAGTACCTCCAAAGGATAAGGCTAAAGTTAAAAAGTACATGCAAAACCGAGACGGCTGGGAACATAGGCGATCAACAAGATTTGGTAAAAGTATTAAACCAGCTTACGTTAAAAAAATGTAGTCAGTGTAGTTTATTTTTCAAAAGTGACTACATTTTAAATAGGAAGAAAAACCTTGATACATAAGGGGTTAGAAAAAAGTGTTGTTTTTACTATTTTACTGACTACACTCCTAAATCCTTGATATTATTGACTTTTATATAAAAATGTAGTTATTTTCTATTTATTAAAGAGTATATGAAGATAAAAGATAAAAGGCGTTTATTGTTTATTTTTTTGGGAGCAAGGTGACTACATGACTACGCAAGGCGAAAAGGCTTGTGACTGTAAGGCTTAGAGCGTAGTCACTAGATATCCCAAAATGACTACACTTTTTTATGAACTCTAAGAATTTTTTTAAGAGAGGTTTGAAAATGAAAGTAGTAGACCCTATTAGAGATACTGATGACATTGAAAGAATTAAGGACTTTTTGAGAAGGAAGAATGAACGAGATTACGTATTATTCCTATTTGGAATTTATACAGGTTTACGAGTTAGTGATATTATTCCAATTAAAGTCAAACAAATCATGGGGGATAAAATTGAAATAAGGGAGAAAAAAACAGGCAAAATAAGACGTTTTCCAATAAATCAACAATTAAGAAATGCCTTAAATCAATACATTGAGAATAAACAACTCAAAGAATATAATTTTTTATTTCCGAGCAGAAAAAGAGAGAATGGCAAGGGAGTAAAAATTTGTCATATTTCAAGAACCCAAGTGTATAAAATTTTAAAAGAAGCTGGGAATAAATGTGGGATTGAAAATATAGGAACCCACTCAATGAGAAAGACATTCGGCTATCATCATTACAAAAAGAATGGTGATGTAGCTATTCTACAAAGAATATTTAACCATTCAACACCAGAGATTACACTTGGATATATCGGTTACACTCAAGACGAACTAGACCAGAGTATACTAACATTTGACTACTAAATAGCCGTTCTATTTTACATAATGAGAAAATGTAAATTCAAAAACAGAAAATAGGCCTATCCCCTTGATATAAAAGGGATTCTAAAAAGTGCTCGAAAGTCACAAAATAGAAGATATGTTAAATATATGGCACCAAAAAAGAGAGGAAAAACAGATGAATCCAAACAAAGACTACACTCCATTTTTACAGGATAACTTTATTATCTTTAACAAAAATGGTATAATAGAGATGAAGAAAATACCAGACTTCGGAAGCGTGGTATTTACTAGTCAAGATGGCAACATTGTCCAGATTGAAACGACAATTAAAGAAAGATAGCTGACTAGACAACTAGAGGCGTAACATTAAAGCTAAGTAGCTTTTTTGTTGCGTCTCTTTTTGTTTTTAGAAAGAGGAAGTAATGAGGAATAAAGATCCAGTAGAGGGTTGAAACCAATAAGCACAATCAAAAAGAATCAAAGAAATGAGGAATAAAAGAACATGGAAACATTACAAACTATTGAAACTAAAATTGACAAACTGATTGAACAGAATAAGAAAGCTATTGAGATGACTGAGGCGGAACTGGTTAAAGCAAACCAAGCTATTTCAGACGCTCAAGCTAAGCTGGTACAGGCTCAAAAAGAAATCAACTCAGAAAAATACGTTAAAGCAAAAGGTGACCTATGGACGGCAGAACGTACAAAAGAATTTCATGAGGGACGTTTGAAAGAATTAACTAGAGATCCATTAGTTACCTATGAAGAATATCATGCGTTGATTGCAGATATCTTTAGATTAGCCGATGAAGAGCAGGATACTTTCTTCACTCCAGCAGTTGCCAAACTAATGGAAATTATAACACTTGGAGATAATGCTATTAAGGCAAGGGAACGTGTAAACGAGGTTCTTAAAAAACTTGAAAAGGATATCTCTAAAAATAATGAAGATTATAAAAAAACTAAGAACGGCTGGATTTTAAGTGATTTCTTTTCAGGTTTATCTTATACACCAAGAAACGCCCTATACGGATATCAGTATAGTTTGAAAGAAATGGCTGAGAATTTCAAAAAGGGGCAAAGTTAAAAAAAGCCCCCTCCCCCCTTCAGCTATCCCCCCCTACTAAAAAATAGAAAGATGAGGTACACAGAATGACCCTCCCCACTGGTAAGATTGATTTAAACGAATATGGCAAAAACTTGGCTGAAAAATCGGCTGAGATTTATGAAGAGAAAACGAAACAAATTGAAGACGCTTGGGAACGTCAAAGACAAGGCTTTATAGCAAGAGATGCTAAGTGGCAAGCTGTCATAGACCGTTCTGGTGAACTATTAAAAGAACAGAAGGAAAGAAAGAGAGATCAAGAGATTGAACGCTTGACGGAAGAGAAACGCAAAGAGATTGATAGAGAAGTTAGCCAGCGCTTATCAATGCCTGATGAACACCAGCAAAAACTTAACAAAGAAATGAGTGAAATGCTGAAGGATTTATTTTAAAGAGTCCATAAAAAGACTCCATAAAAAATAATTTAAAAAAATTTTTTAATAAAGTGAATCGGAAAAAAATATTTTTTGTGAAAGAAGCTGGAACAACCAGGGAGAAGGTGGGGGGATGACCCCCTCCCCCTCGGTGCTTTAGGGCTTCACACCGTCACTGTACATATTTTCTCGCGAGCGAGAAAGACAAAAAGGAGTAAATAGGATTGAATGGAACTACTGTAACTAGAAAATGCTCCAAGTGTCACGAGACAAAAGAATTATCTAGCGAAAACTTTTATAGAAAGCATTCAGACAAGAAAGGTTTCTCAAAAGTTTGTAAGCTATGTAATAAAAAGAAAGACGCAGAGCGTTACCAAAAGAAAAAGGACAAGATATTGACCCAAAAGAAACGATACTATAGACGTCAGAAAGAGCGCCAAAATGAAAAAGGCGGTTTACTGGAAGGAGATGAAAAATAATGGAAGATATATTCCCAAATCTACTTCAGAAAATCAAGGCAGAATTTGAAAAGGCTAGGCTAGATAGTGAGATTCTGGAAGAGTTGCTAGAAAAGCTAGAAGAGAATAAAGCTAATTATCTGGACGCCAATCAATATGCTATAGAAATTGGTGAAATACTCGCAAAGGTCTTAGGAGCTTACTTGAGTAATGAAAGCCTACCAGATGGTAAGATGTACTATAATATCGCTAAACGATTGCTAGAAGATGTTTTAGGTCGAAACTATGACCTTGTAAGTGATTATACTGAAAAAGTTCAAGAAGATTTAAACCTTAGGGCTAACCTTCGCATTCCTGCTCAAGTTCCTGAGTTGAATCAAGATAGGATTGACGGTTTAGTAAATCGTTTAGCTAGTGAAGATGATTTTGGTGCTGTAAAATGGTTGGTGGGTGAAACGATCGTTAATTTTACCCAAAGCATTGTAGATGATACGATTCAAAAAAACGTGGTATTTCAGTATAAAGCAGGACTTAGCCCTAAAATTACTAGGCGAACGGCTGGGAAGTGTTGTAAGTGGTGTCAAGAACTGGAAGGCAGTTATAAATATCCTTCTGTTCCCCATGATATTTACAGACGGCATAGTAATTGTAGATGTACCGTTGAATATTATCCGCAAGATGGTAGACGGCAGAATGTACATACCAGAAAATGGAGTAATATCAATCAAGAAGATGTAGAGCGTCGAAAACAGATAGGTATAGAGTCCGCTGAAGAACGTAAAAGAAAACGAGATGAAAGGATTGCCAAGTTTGGGAATCCTAGAAGATTGAGCTAGGCATAAGTTACAGGAGTAGAAAGGTTATCGTTAAAAATGGAGCTGGATAAGTTTAAAACGATGATGAATGTTAGAAAGCGGATGACTTACTTTCTGAGATTCCAGAGGATGGCAGGAAGTGAAAACCAGGTTACGATAGATGAAGAGGCTTGGAAACTTGTCTTACCTGATCAGTGGAATTTGACTAGTAAGCATGAAAAAGTAATCAGAGAGGGTTTAGAAACATTTGTCCGTGATATCAATAGGATAGAGAATGAACGTGCTAGAAAGTGTTTTATCATTCATTATTGCTACATGAGAAGACAGACGGCAAGTGAATGTGCTAAGATTGCTGGGGGTAGTTCAACTAGCTATCAGAGATACAAACAGATAGCCGTCTTAAACTTTGCGAGAATCCACGAGAACGGAGAACTAGAAGCTTATAAGTAGCTATCAGCAGAATGATTGCAGTATAGGGCACCCCAGTTTAGGGCGTCATCATATAAAACTCCATAAATCAGTTAGAAGCCCTTGGAAACGAATCTAGGGGCTTTTAGATTTCCGAATATATAGGTTGGCGATAGTGTGGTATAATGGTGCTAGGTAATAAAAAAGCATGTTTGACCGTGCTAGTTTCTTGCCTGCTGAACTCATCATATAGTGTAGTGGCTCCTTTGAGGGGCTTTTTTTGTGAACATTTTTAGGAACTTTTAAAGAATTTAAAGAAAATATAAGGAAATGTGATTTTAAAGAAAATCAGTAATATCAAGGTCTTTACTTACTAATGAAATATAAAAATCAAGCGGTAGCGGAATAACTCAAAATGTGATAAGATAGGGGTATGAATCTGAAAGTGAAACAAAAAATACCATTAAAAATCAAGCGCATGGGAATTAATGGTGAGGGAATCGGCTTTTATCAAAAAACCTTAGTCTTTGTACCTGGAGCCCTAAAAGGAGAAGATATCTATTGTCAGATTACTTCTATTAAACGCAACTTTGTTGAAGCAAAATTACTAAAGGTTAACAAGAAGTCTAAATTTCGAGTTGTGCCAGCTTGTACTATTTACAATGAGTGCGGAGGCTGCCAAATCATGCACCTGCATTATGATAAGCAGCTGGAGTTCAAGACAGACCTACTTCACCAAGCACTGAAAAAATTCGCCCCTGTAGGGTATGAAAATTATGAAGTTCGTCCAACTATTGGAATGCAAGAACCCAAGTACTATCGTGCTAAGTTACAATTTCAGACTCGAAAATTTAAAAATAAGGTCAAGGCAGGTCTGTATGCACAAAACTCTCATTATTTGGTAGAGTTGAAAGACTGCCTGGTACAAGACAAGGAAACTCAAGTGATTGCTAATCGTTTAGCAGAATTACTTACTTATCACCAGATTCCAATCACGGATGAGAGAAAAGTTCTAGGTGTTAGAACTATAATGGTCCGACGAGCTAGAAAGACTGGACAGGTTCAGATTATTATTGTTACAAACCGTCAGCTTAACTTAACCCAACTTGTAAAAGACTTAGTTAAAGATTTTCCAGAAGTTGTGACAGTAGCTGTGAATACAAATACAGCTAAAACCAGTGAGATTTATGGTGAAAAGACAGAGATTATATGGGGAGAAGAGAGTATTCAGGAAGGTGTTCTCGATTATGAATTTTCACTATCCCCTCGAGCTTTCTATCAATTAAATCCTGAACAGACAGAAGTCCTCTATAGTGAGGCAGTAAAAGCGCTGGATGTTGATAAAGAAGACCATTTGATTGACGCTTATTGTGGAGTTGGAACGATTGGATTTGCCTTTGCAAAGAAAGTAAAGACTCTCAGAGGTATGGATATTATTCCAGAAGCCATTGAAGATGCCAAGCGAAATGCCAAAAGAATGGGATTTGACAACACACATTACGAAGCTGGAACAGCAGAAGAGATTATTCCTCGTTGGTATAAGGAAGGCTACCGAGCAGATGCTCTTATCGTGGACCCACCGCGTACAGGTCTGGATGACAAGTTATTAGATACTATTCTTACTTATGTACCAGAAAAAATGGTCTATATTTCTTGCAATGTTTCGACCTTGGCTCGTGATTTGGTAAGGTTAGTAGAAGTCTACGATATCCATTATATCCAGTCGGTCGACATGTTCCCACATACAGCACGGACGGAGTGCGTAGTTTCGCTACAACGGAAAAATACGTAGAAATCCTTTATTTCAAGCACTTTTTTAAGCATTTTGCTTTTGACCGAGATAGCAATGGAGAACTCAAAAAAGTGCAAAAAACAGATATAAATGTGTCAGTTGGAATTACGGTCGTATGTGGAGATACAAAAATATAATATTTAGAAGTAGTTAGTTTATCTAGCTACTTTTTTTACCCCATAGGGGAGAACATGTCAATGTTTTTATTTGATGAACCCCCAATTTTTGTGAATCCAATTTTAGCAAGAGATATTGGCTTGGATGAGGCTTTGGTCCTACAACAGTTAAATTACTGGACTGAGGTTAATCGTAAGACTGGAAAAAATTATCATGAAGGGAGGTATTGTATATATAACTCAATTAGAGGCTGGAAGGAGGAAAATTTTGACTATATGAGTTTGGATACTGTGAAACGTACATTTCATCGGCTCGAAAAAGCAGGCTACTTACTAACTGGAAATTTTAATAAAGCCCCTAGAGACAAGACCAAATGTATGCTACCAACGATGAATAATTAGAAGCATTATTTTGGCAACTATGCGAAGAGAAAAATCAAAGATAAAGTAAAATCCGAGGATAGGGGAAGATGTCATAATTGTGTCATGGGCAAATAGTTTTTCAATTAAGGAGTATCCAATTTATCAAAATAAGGTTGATGTACTGTATAGAGTTACTAACGAGACTAGTAGTTGTGTACAGTACATCAGCTTATAGGAGGAGTGTCGTGGTTAAATTAAATAAAGGAAAGATTGAAGCAAAGGGGCTATCAATTCAAATTTATACTGAGGACTTTGAACATGATTATATAAGTCTTACTGATATTGCAAGATATAAGAATGTTCAAGAGCCTAAAGATGTTGTAAAGAACTGGCTTAGAGTGCGAGATACCATTGAATTTTTAGGATTATGGGAGACAATTAATAATCCAAACTTTAAAGGGGTCGAATTCGACTCCTTTAGAAAAGAGTCTGGTACTAATGCATTTACTTTGTCTCCTCAACGTTGGATTTCAAGTACGAATGCAATAGGTATTGTCTCAAAGTCAGGTAGAGGTGGCGGTACGTTTGCTCACCCTGATATAGCAATGGAATTTGCGTCTTGGATTTCAGCAGAATTTAAACTGTATTTGATTCAAGATTATAAGAGACTGAAAAAGGATGAGAATTCAAGGTTATCATTAAGTTGGAATTTGAATCGAGAGATTTCAAAGATAAACTACAAAATTCATACAAATGCAATTAAGGAACATCTTCTAAAAAATCTCACGAAAGAACAGTTGTCGTATAAGTACGCAAGTGAAGCGGACATACTCAATGTCGCATTGTTTAATAAGCGAGCGAAGCAATGGCGTGAAGCAAACCCTGAATTAAAGGGTAATATGAGAGACTACGCAAGTTTGAATGAACTGTTGGTACTTGCGAATATGGAAAGTTACAATGCTATCTTAATCAGCAAAGGTGTGGAACAAGCTGAACGGATGATAGAGTTAAGACAACTAGCAAGAACTCAGTTGCTATCCCTCGAGTCATTAAACACTTCAGCTTTGGACAGATTAGAAGATAATCAGGAAAACAAGTAAAGGTTAGAGTATGAGATGGGTAATACGTATTATTTTATTTCCAGTTACCATAATTTTATCAATACTGATAGCATTTCTAGAATTCATTTCAAGCATTGGAATCCTGTTTTTAGGACTGTTATCTAGTTTTACTTTGATTGCAGCAATTGCATGTTTCATAAGACAGGAAATCAATACTGGAATTGAAGCACTGATTTTATCATTTATCTTTAGTCCTTTTGGATTACCAAGAATTGTTTTATGGTTACTTGCCATTTTAGAGTTCTTTAACTTTAAACTAAAAAATCTATAAATGAAACGAAGACGATGGATAATTCTTTATCGTCTTTTTGTTTACCTAAAATTAAATACGGAGGAATAAAATGAGTATGTATCTGTTTGATGAGCAGCCAATTCTAGCAAATAAAGCTCTAGCAAGAGAGCTTGGATTGAACGAGGCACTTGTTATGCAACAAATTAACTATTGGATCGAAATTAATAAACGTTCAGGAAAGAATTATTATGATGGAAAGTATTGGACATATAATTCTATTCGAGCATGGCAAGAAAATGACTTTGATTATATGAGTGTTGATACTGTCAAAAGAACATTTACAAAGCTAGCAAAGGCAGGTTATCTATTAGTTGGAAACTATAATAAAGATCCGAGGGATAAAACTAAGTGGTATACAATCAATAACGATAAACTAGAAGAGTTATTTTTTGAAATGAATCAACGAAAGATGGATGAAGAAAAAAGAGTCAGGGAACAAAAGCTAGAGGAGTCAATGCCAAATGCATTAGGGCAAAATGCCCCAATGGATGATGGCAAAATGCCCCAACGCATGATAGCAGATTGCTCTAATGCATTTGATGATTTTACCCCAATGCATGATGGCAGAATCCTCCAACCATTACCAGAGATTACTACAAAGAATACAACAGAGATTAGTCAGATAATTTCCTCATATCCTTCCATCAATCCATCACAAACAAAACAAAGTCTTACAGAAGAAGGACGGATAGAGGGTGTAAAGAAAGAAAAATCATATTCAGATAGTTTAGAAGAACTAAGAAATCAGACTGGCTATTATGAACATTTAAGTGTTGGTAATAATGAGATAGCAGAATTGTATGATCAAATCCTCAGAATACTTGCTGATGTGATGATTTTACAACCATCTAGTTTAGTTTCAATTAACCAAGTAAAATTACCTGCATCAATTGTGCAAGAAAGATTTAGACAACTGAACTGCTCTCACATGGATTACTTAACTCAACTTTTATCAGAAAATAAGAGTCGAATTCATAATATACGTGCTTTTATCCTAACTGCCTCTTATAATGCTCCTAGTGAAATTGATGCTTATTATACAGCTCTTTCGAATTTTGATTTAAGAGAGGGAGGAGTGAAATGATTAACGAAGAGATTAGTAGTAAAAGTTTGAATCTTGAAATACAAGTCGCAAAAGCTAGCTCAAGAGAAATTCTTAAAATTTTGAAGGAATTGATGAAAAAAGGTAAATTATATGGTGGTTTCAAAAAGTTTATACAAGCTAAAGGAAATAAAACAAAGCTGAAAAATATGGTAAAGAAAGGACAATTGGAAGATATTGAAGTAAAGGATACTGAATTAAAAGAACTAAAGAAGTTGCTGAATAAATACGGTGTGAAATTTTCTGTTATGAGAGATAGGAAAACGGGGATACATTCTGTATTTTTTCAAGCTAAGGATACACAGGTTATGAATAAAGCATTTCAACAAGTTTTAAAGACTATTGATAAGAAAGAAGAGAGAAAAGAATCCATTCATAAACAACTCAGTCATTTCAAATCTATTATAAAAGAGGCACTTTTTAAAGATAAGATAAAAAACAAACAGAAAGAGCAGAGCCTATGATGGATAAAATGTTAAAAGATATAAAAAACAGTCTCAAAATACAGAATAAGTCAATGTTTGTTAAACAGAATCTACCGTATCTTGTGTTCTGGTATATTGGGAATATCTTATCATACCATGTACAAAGTTATGTTGGTGGGGATGTGATTGATAAAATTTTTCAGGGAATACTAGAGATACAAAAACTTTCTTTCATACCTAGTGTGCATTTAGTTGATTTTTTGGTGGGAGTATTTCTAGCATTTCTCATGAAACTTATCGTAGTTTCAAAAGGGAAAAATTCGAAAAAATTTCGACAAGGAAAAGAATATGGTTCCGCTAGATGGGGGAAATTATCAGATATAGAACCTTATATTGATGAAAATTTTAAAAATAACATATTGCTAACCCAAACAGAACGCATAACGATGAATGGTCGCCCTAAAAATCCTAAACATGCTCGAAATAAGAATGTCTTAGTGATTGGTGGTTCTGGGAGTGGGAAAACACGATTTTATGTTAAACCAAATCTTATGCAAATGCATTCTTCTTATTGCGTTACTGATCCAAAGGGAACTATTGTTTTAGAATGTGGGAAAATGCTGAAAGATAATGGCTATGAGATAAGAATTCTTAATACTATCAACTTCAAAAAGAGTATGAAGTATAATCCATTTGCTTATTTACATTCTGAAAAAGATATTTTAAAACTGGTTCAGACAATCATTGCTAATACGAAAGGAGATGGAGAAAAGTCAGCAGAAGATTTTTGGGTTAAAGCAGAAAAACTTTATTATACAGCGTTAATTGGTTATATTTGGTATGAAGCTCCGAAAGAAGAGAAGAATTTTGCGACCTTGCTTGATATGATTGATGCCTCAGAGGTCAGAGAAGAAGACGAAAGTTATATGAATCCAATAGACCGTTTATTTGAAGCATTGGAGAAGCGTAATCCAACTCATTTTGCAGTCAAGCAGTACAAGAAATATAAACTAGCTGCAGGAAAAACTGCTAAATCCATTCTAATTAGTTGTGGAGCAAGATTAGCTCCCTTTGATATACAAGAACTTAGAGATTTAATGATGGAAGATGAACTAGAGCTGGATAGACTTGGAGACCGTAAAACAGCCTTGTTCGTTATTATTTCTGATACAGATGATACGTTTAATTTTGTAGTGTCTATCATGTATTCTCAGCTGTTTAATTTATTATGTGATAAAGCTGATGATGTGTATGGTGGAAGATTACCTGTCCATGTGAGGTGTCTTCTTGATGAATTTCCAAACATCGGTTTGATTCCAAAATTTGAAAAGTTAATTGCGACTATTCGTAGTAGAGAAATTTCTGCAAGCATTATCTTACAAGCTCAGTCACAACTTAAAGCTATTTATAAAGACAGTGCGGATACTATTGTAGGAAATTGTGACAGTACTCTATTTCTTGGTGGAAAGGAAAAGACAACCTTAAAAGAATTATCTGAGACACTTGGTAAAGAAACGATTGATTTATATAACACATCTGAAACCAGATCCAACCAAAAGAGCTTTGGGCTGAATTATCAAAAAGTTGGGAAGGATCTCATGAGTCAAGATGAAATTACCGTTATGGATGGAGGAAAATGTATCTTTCAATTAAGAGGTGTTAGACCTTTTTTATCTGATAAGTTTGACATTACAAAACATAAGAATTATAAACTTTTAGAAGACTATGATAAGAGGAACATCTTTGATATTGAAGGCTATATCAAACAAAGGGGAAAGGTTGAGTTAAATGAAAATAGTATCATTACAAGATTACGATGATGCAAGATATAGATATTTATTAAAAGTGATATTTGATAATCTAAAAAAATAAGTTAGATTAAGATTTTTATGTCAAATAGAACCTAAAAAGACGATGGAAGATTGATATTCTGTCGTCCTTTTTATTTTTGAGGAGAATATGAATATATGATAAGAAATAAAAGCCCTACAAGATAATAGAAAAAATATATGAACGCAGCGATTGAAATAATTCTTCAATCGCATTTTTTATTGGAGGTATAACAGTGGATAAAGAAATGATAAATATTAATGCCAATCTGATAGAAGCACCAGTTAAGACTACTTTTATGATAGATACAGAAGAAGTCAGTGTCGCAAATTTTACGCTCGTAAAAAGATACGGAAAAGGAAAGGAATACATTCATTGTGCAGTGTACGGGGATAAAGTTACTGAGGTAATGAAATTATCAAAGGATGATTTTGTTCATGTATTTGGGTATTTCAATCAGAGAGTGAAAGAGGACAAAACTTATAGAAATTTTATTGTCAAATCATTTAATAAGATAGAATCAAAAGAAGAATCCGAGGAGGAATAGAAGATGGAGTTTTTCGCACAAGCAGTAAATGTCTTAAAAATATTGGTAATGGCAGTTGGTGCCGGACTTGGAGCATGGGGTGTCATTAACTTGATGGAAGGTTATGGGAACGATAACCCTGGCGCAAAATCACAAGGAATCAAACAACTGATGGCAGGAGGAGGTATTGTCTTGATTGGACTAAAACTAATTCCATTACTTGGAAATTTGTTGAAATAAGGGGGAAATAGAATGTTTGGGATTTTCGATAAGATAAAAGAGTTCTTTCAGAAACTTCTCCTCGAAGGTATCCAAGCAAACCTTAATTCAATGTTTATTGATATCAATGACCAAGTTGGTAGTATTGCCAAAGATGTAGGGAAGACACCGATGGGTTGGAACTCAGATGTGTTTAGTTTCATAAAAAATATTAATGATAATGTGATTATTCCGATTGCAGGTCTTATTATAACTGCGGTGTTATGCATTGAACTTATAAATATGGTTATGCAAAGAAATAATATGCACGATACAGACACCTTTGAGTTTTTCAAATATATTATCAAAATGTGGGTAGCAGTTTGGTTAGCATCACATGCTTTTACTTTTTCTATGGCAGTTTTTGATGTCGCTCAGCATTTAGTGAATCAGGCGGCAGGGGTTATTAATACCTCTGCCACTGTTTCATCTGATCAGATAGTCAGTATGGTAGACGGACTAAAAAGTAAAGAACTTGGTGAACTAGTGATGATACTTTTAGAGACATCGTTGGTAAAAGTAGCAATACAAGTGATGTCTATCATCATTATGTTAGCAGTCTATGGAAGGATGTTTGAAATTTATGTTTATTGTTCTGTTTCAGCAATCCCATTTGCGACAATGGGAAACAAGGAATGGGGACAGATAGGGACAAATTATATCAAAGGTTTATTTGCAATTGGATTACAAGGTTTGTTTTTAATGATTTGCTTGGGAATCTATTCAGTATTGGTTAAAACAATTAAGATAACAGATATTCATGCAAGCATTTTTATGGTTTTAGGCTATGCAATTTTATTAGGTCTAATGATGTTAAAGAGTGGTACTTTGGCGAAAAGTATTTTAAATGCTCATTAAGGAGGAGAAGAAATGAGAGATAATAGAAGTATTTTTCCTATTTCTATTTTGTTAGTAGGAATTGGAGTTATTGGTTACTCAATTTATAACTGGTTGAAAAAGTGTAAGAAAAGTAGATTGGAGGGATGAAATGGGATATGTACCGATACCAAAGGATTTAAAAAAAGTAAAAACAAAGGTAGCATTTAACCTCACTAGACGACAGCTGATTGGTTTCACATGTGCTGGATTTGTAGGAGTTCCAATTTATCTATTTATCAGGAAATTTCTTCCAAATGATGTCGCTATTTTATTTCTCATCATTTCGACTTTACCTATCTTTTTTATTACTTTATTTGAAAAGGATGGTTTATATTTTGAGAAATACTTTAAATACATTTACCTTCATAAATTTTATCAACCACCTATCAGAGTGAGAAAGGAGGTATATCTTGAAAAACAAAAGAAAAACACAAGAATTACAACTACTAGAAAGTCAGAGAATCTTAAGAGAAAATAAACGTGAGTTAAGAAAAGAAAAAAGACTTTCTGCAACAGATAAAAATTCTGTAATTGGTATGATTTTTAAGAAAGAACCGAAACGTTATACCGTGGAGGATACTATACCATATTTGAGAATGTTAAAAAGTGGTATTTGTCAGCTAGATAAAACTCATTTCAATAAATGTATTTCATTTCAAGATATCAATTATCAACTAGCATTAGAAGAAGATAAAGATTTGATTTTTAATCAATTTGCGAATGTACTCAATTCATTTGACCCTACTGTAACAATTGAATTTTCATATGTTAATCAGATTGGGAGAAATACTGAGTTAAAAGCTGCCATTCAAATACCAGATAAAAAAGATGGTTACGATGATATTCGTTTAGAATTTCGAGATATGCTCAAAAATCAACTTGCAAAAGGAAACAACGGTTTAAAGAAATCAAAGTATATCACTTTTGGGATTGAGGCAACGAATGTTGAGCAAGCAAGAACTAAACTGGAAAGGATAGAAATTGATTTATTATCGAATCTTAAAAGTATGGGTGTAAGAGCAGAGTCATTGACAGGGATTGAACGTTTGAAAGTTTTGCATGATATTTTTAATCCTGATAAGTTTTTTTCTTTTTCTTACAAAGATTTAAAACCAAGAGAAAGTACGAAAAGCGTGATTGCGCCAGATTCTTTTAATTTTATTCCTAGTAGGTATTTTAAGTTTGGAAATCATATAGGTGCTGTGAGCCATATTCAAATTTTAGCTAGTGAATTATCAGACCGTATGCTTGCAGAGTTTTTGGATATTGACGATAATATCAATATTTCTTTTCATATTAAAGCAATTGAGCAGACGGAAGCTATTAAAATGGTGAAACGAAAAAATACTGATATTGATAGGATGAAAATTGAGGAGAATAAAAAAGCTGTCCGTAGTGGCTACGATATGGATATTTTGCCTAGTGACTTAATTACTTATGGAGATAATATTAAAATGTTGCTAAAAGATCTTCAAACTCGTGATGAGCGTATGTTTGTAGTGACGATTATTTTTATGAATTTTGCAAAAAGTTTACAAAAATTGGACGCTACTTTATCTCAAATATCATCAATAGCTAGTAAGCATAACTGTAAGATTAAACGATTAGATCATAGTCAGGAACAAGGATTTATCAGTGTCCTTCCATTGGGGGTAAATAAAATTGAAATCAATCGCTGCTTAACTTCTTCTTCAACCGCCGTGTTTTTACCCTTTACAACTG
Source organism: uncultured bacterium (assembly GCA_963519555.1). Taxonomy (GTDB): domain Bacteria; phylum Bacillota; class Bacilli; order Lactobacillales; family Streptococcaceae; genus Streptococcus. The sequence continues at coordinate 35,331 of CAUQNI010000011.1, read as the reverse complement.
AAGAGTTATTTATTAATTCCGAAAATAGTCTTTATTATGGGTTAAATGCTTTAAGTCATAATCTTATCATGGCTGATAGAAAAATGTTAAAGAATCCGAATGGTCTTATTCTAGGGACTCCAGGATCTGGGAAATCTTTTTCAGCTAAGCGTGAGATAGCAAATGCTATTTTGACTACAGATGATGACATTATTATTTGTGATCCTGAAGGAGAATATGGGAATCTAGTAAAGCAATTTAAAGGAGAAGTGATTAAAGTTAGTGCGAAAAGTCAGGACTACCTGAATCCTTTAGATATCAATATGAACTATGGTGATGGCGATGCTCCACTTAAAGATAAAGCGAATTTCATCATGTCGATGTTGGAACTAGTTGTAGGAGGTAGTGGATTAACTGCGGAAGAAAAATCAGTTATTGATAGATGTTTACCCAAAATTTATGAAGAATATTTTAGTAATCCAATTCCTGAAAATATGCCAATCTTACAAGATTTATATGACATGTTAAAAGGACAAGAAGAAAAAGTTGGGAAAAAACTAGCCACTGAAATGGAAATCTACGTCTCTGGATCACTCAATGTCTTTAACCATCAGTCAAATATTGACTTAAATAAACAACTTTTGTGCTTTGATATTAAAGAATTAGGAACCCAGCTAAAGAAAATTGGGATGCTTGTCATACAAGATCAAGTATGGAATAAGGTCTCTCAGAATCGAAATAGTGGAAAAAGTACACGCTATTATATTGATGAGTTTCATTTGTTATTAAAGGATGAACAGACTTCTCAATATTCTGTGGAAATATGGAAAAGATTTAGAAAGTGGGGAGGTATTCCAACAGGTATTACCCAAAATGTGAAAGATCTTCTTGCTAGTAAGGAAATTGAGAATATTTTTGATAATACCGATTTTATTCTTATGTTAAATCAAGCAACAGGAGATAGAGAATATCTAGTGAGTAAACTGAAGATTTCCAAAGATCAAGAAAAATTTGTAACCAATTCAAAGGCTGGAGAAGGATTAGTCTTTTTTGGAAATACGATTGTTCCCTTTGTGGATAATTTCCCGAAAGACACGATTCTTTATCAAAAGATGACTACGAAACCAGAAGAAATGAGGTTGTAACCTATGGTAAAAAAACGGAAACGTAGTCTAAATGAAAGGATAAAAGCTAAAGATGAACAGACATTAAGTAAGGATAGTACAACAAGTGAAGTTTTATCTTATAGGAGAAAAATTTCTGATGACTACAGTCAAAAAATTGCGAAGGTAGGTTATCGTTTTCAGGATAAGATCCATAATAAAAATCTTGCATGTAGGGTAGCACGTCCTTCTAGAAAGAATAGAAAACGGAATTATCTGATTAAAAAAGAATTAGAAGCACCAGATAAAGGTAAAGATGGGATAGACAAGGCGACAGCTCAAACTGAGGAAAATAGTGGAGAGCATAAGAAGAAAAGAATAGCTTCTTTAACAAATGCAGTATCGGAGCGTTCAAACCAAGATCATTCAAGTACCTATCATTCTTTAGGTGATTCAGTGCGTCATTGGAGTTATAGACAAACAATGCCACTCTCTAAAAGAAAGCAAAGTAAACAACACAAGAGATTCACTAAAATAAAAGAAACTGAGACAGGGTTGCCTTCTGTTGAATATTCAATTCATCCATCTAAGAGGAAAAGGGATAAGACCTATCATTCTGAAATAAAAAACCCTTCTTCTCATTTTCAAGAAAAGATTTATAGACAAAATATAACTGGGAATTTTTTTGTTCAAGGGAATGATCATTTTAAGAGGATTCGACGACGTCGAATCAACAGACAATTTTATCGGAAGAAACATAAAAATCAAACCCTGAATCGAGAATTTGAACCTATTAAGTCAGTTTCACTTCCTGAAGAGGAAATTAGAAACTTTCATCAAAGACCTCAAGTAGATAAAAAAGAAATTCGAAAGAGAAACATTCAAAAAGAAGAACAAAGGAACTTATCGAACAGAATCAATGAGATAAATAGTTTTAGTAAGAGAAATTCAAATAAAGAAACTATGGATGTTAAGACTAAAGTTGTTAAAACGCAAAAAACATCACCAGGGTTTCAGAATGTGTTTGAAAAATCAACTAAACAAGAGGCAGGCAAAAATAGAAAATCTCGTAAGCGTAAAAATCAAAAAAAGGCTATTGGGTTTCTCGGTGCTACACAAGTTGCTAGTGCTGGTGGGATGTATTTATCTTATGGTAGTGAAGAAAATCAGGGGGTAGAAGCTGCTGAAAAAACATTGAGAACAGCTTCCACATTTCTCAAAGGTGCTAAAAAGTATGCGACTAAACACAAAGAAAAACGGTTTGAAAGTCTATCTAGTCTAGTAAGAGAAAAATCCAGAAGAAAAATCCCATTTACTATTCGTAATATTGTAGACAAGAGAAACAAGCTAATTGATTCTAAAAAAATTGCTAGAAGAAAGAAATTTCAAAAGAAGAAGCAGATGAAAGAAGCTATTAAAAATTCATTTAGGAACAGCTTAAAAGAAAGAATCAAAAAAAGTTTATTGGAGGGAATAAACTTTACAAAGCAATTTATTAGTAAACGAGCAAAAGGGATTGCGATTGCAACAGTAGTGATTTTTAGTTTTGGAATGATTCTGTTTCAATTTACTAGTGTTTCAATGAGTGGAGTAGCAAACTCTACCAGTGGTGTTCTAGCGACCAGTTATTTGTCGAGTGAACAGATTTTAAAAGGAATCAATCAAATATTTTCCAAGTTAGAGACAGATTTATATAACGAATTGGAAAATGTTCAAAGTCATTATCCAGGTTATGATGAGTATATTATCCATAAGCATGGAGATATTGGTCATAATGTGCATGAGTTACTTTCGTATATTACTTCAAGATATGGCGAAATCAAGAATCTTTCTGATATTAAAGCACCATTGAAAGAGTTATTTGACACGATGTATAAAGTAAATTATCGAGTGGAAACTGAGACTCGCTATCGTACGGTTACAGACAGCCAAGGGAACGAAAGTAAAGAAGCATATCTGTATAAGAAGCTTATTGTGACACTAGATAAAACAGAGATGGATACCATTGTCCATAAAGTTTTCGCTAATTACCCTGATAATTTAAAACATTATCAATCTCTATTTTCAGCCCAAGGGAATATGGCTGCATTATTTAGTAATCAGTCTTTGCTTGGAGGAAGGGGAGGAGGTAGCGTTTCTGGATCAGTAGGTGGAGGAAAAGAGTATGAGGCATCAGATGCCATTCAAAAAAGTATTGTAAATGCAGCTTATATTACACCTTCTCCAGGTCCAGGATGGTGTGCCATGTGGGTAACACAAGTATATCAAAACGCTGGTATTGGCTTTATAGGCGGAAATGCGAATGATATGTATCGTAACTTTACTTATACGAGTGATCGTTCAAAGTTAAAAGTTGGAATGATTGTAGCAGTTGAAAGTTGTAGTACTGGTGGAGAGTTAGGTCGAACTTATGGACATGTTGGTATCTATATTGGAGATGGTAAAGTAATGGATAATATCGGACAAATTAGAGTGACTAGCCTTGATAATTGGATTGCGACGTGTTGTCAGTCTTCTCCTGTCGGTTTTGGATTTCCACCAAATGTTCAAAGGTAAAGGAGGTTACATATGAATAAAGAATTACATCGTGTGAATCAAAAAATTAAAAAGTTATTAGAAAAGAAGGAACAAATTGATAAGGATTTAGAGATTTTATGTTCCAAGAAAGAAGAACTTCTAGATAAGGAATACGTCGTTATTTGTAGAAGAAATCATATTACGATTGAGGATTTAGTGAATATGTGTCAAGAAAAGAAAATAGAGGAGAAAACTGTAGATGAAATTTAAAAAATTTAATAAGAAAGTATGGCTAACACTAGCTATCAGTTCTGGTATTCTAGTTTCTGCAACAGGGTATTTACTGATGCAAAAACAAATTGTATTTGCGACTGACGGACTACTTCCTTCTTTGCGGACTCAATTAGAAACAAAAGAGAAAGTAAATGTCAGTATCAACTATCTTTGGGAAGATGGTACAGTCTATAAAGAACACAACATTTCCGCAAACAGAGGGCAAGAACTTGTAGAAAAAGATTTACCACCTATTTCAAAGGAGATGGAATTTGTAGAGGCATTCTCGTCTTATTTGGTAAAGGGTGATGGTCATGACAAAATAGAATTGAAGGTAAGAAAGAGTAAAACAACTAGTCAATATTCTACTGAAAAGGAGGAAAAAGAAGACAGTAGTCAAAGGGATTCACAAAAAAATGATATTGAAAAAATAAATCAGGAATCTAAAGAACTTAATAAAGCACTTGATACTCTAAAGGCAGAGTTAAAAGATAAATCTCAATTAAATGAGGAACAAAAGAAACGAATCAAAGAATTAGAGGAAAAAAATCAAGCTCTTCAGAAGAGAATGGAAAAGGCGGTTATTTCTGATGGAGACCAAGCTCTTAATGAGGAGATTGAGAAACTGAAGAAACAGATGCAGGAGCTTCAAGAAAAGAGCCAATCACTAACTGATAAAGCAGGTGAAGAAAAGGCAGTCTTGCCACAATTGATACAAGATGGGCAAGAAACGATTTCTAGTAATGAATCTCCTAGTTTACCATCCACTACAGTTGATGATTCAAATAAAGAAGAAACATCAAAAGCAAAAAAAGAAGAGATTCGTACACCTAATAAGGATAGCGATACGAGTCATTCTTCTAGTCAAGGAAGTAGAACAATCAGTGAAGGGAATACTAGTGAAAAAGTCTCAAAAGGAATACCATCTGCACCCTCAAAAGCACGAGGAACTATTACTGAAAATAAGGATAATGCAAATAAAGATTATCCGATTCACCATGGTGATGAAAGAGATAAGAAGGAAGCAACTGCTATTTCAGCTGACGCAAGACAATTTGTAACTTTTACTACTAAAAGCGGGAAAACATTCCATTTAATTATCAATCATGATAAAGAAAACGACAATGTACAATTGTTAACGGAAGTATCTGAGGATGATTTGTTAAATATGGTTCAAAAGAAAGAAGTTCCCAAACAAGAGATTATTAAAGAAGAGCCTAAAAAAGAGGAAGTGTCTCTTGTTAAAAAGGAAGAAGAAAGCAATATGGGAATGTATTTCATTGTCTTTCTTGTAGTGGTCGGTGCTTTAGGTGCAGGTTACTATTTCAAGGTTATAAAACAAAGAGAAAATAAAGAATTAGAACATTTAGAGGAAGATGAGAACGAGGATTTCTTTTCAGAAACTGATGACAATGAAGATGAGGAGGAAGAGGAAGACAAAGAACTAGCTGATGAAGAAGATGAAGTACTGTAATGAAGAATAGTTTAAAATACCTAACTAAGGACGGGAGATTATCTTTCGTCCTTTTTTCATATGAGGAGAAAAAAGAATGAAATTAGTTATTGCAGAAAAACCCAGTGTTGCGCAGACGATTGCTAAAGTCATAGGAGCGACTAAAAAGAAAGAGGGATATTATGAAGGAGGAGGGTATCGAGTCTCATGGTGTATAGGTCATCTGGTACAGATGTCGAACCCAGAAACCTATGATGAGCGATATAAACGATGGAATTTGGACGATTTACCAATTATTCCTAGTCACTACCGTTACGAAGTTTCAAAGAAAACAAAACAACATTTTCAACTTTTAAAAAAACTAATGAATAAAAAAGATACTAAAAGTTTAATCAATGCCTGCGATGCAGGACGAGAGGGAGAGAGTATTTTTCGATTAGTCTACAATCAGGCGCAATGTAAAAAGTTTGTCGAGAGGCTTTGGATCTCTTCAATGGAGGATAAAGCTATTGAGGTAGGATTTAAGAATTTAAAAGATAGTCAGTTTTACGATGGATTATTTGAATCTTCACAGGCACGAGCCATAGCAGACTGGTTGGTTGGAATGAATCTTAGCCGACTTTATTCATGTCTATATAAACAGCCTTATTCTGTTGGAAGAGTTCAAACACCTACTCTGGCTATGATTGTAAAACGAGATGACGAAATTTTACAGTTTAAAAAACAAAAGTACTATACAGTCGAAGTGATGGGTAAGGATTTGACTCTATCAACCGAGAGATTAGATGAGAAAATGATAGCTCAATTGATCATGGATTTAGTAGGAGACAGCCTTCAAATTACAGAAAGTCTAAGAGAGGAGGAGGTGACGAGACCAGAGCTACCATTTGATTTAACGAGTCTTCAAAGGGAATGTAATCATTATTTTGGTTATAGTGCGCAGAAAACATTAGATCTTGCTCAAAGCTTATATGAGAAAAAGTATATCACGTATCCTAGAACAGACAGTCGATGTCTTACGGAGGATATGCTTGATTCTATTGTTAATGGCATCATAGGAATGAATGACTTTGATGAAAGTCGTTTGAAGATAGTGTTTGATTCGAAGAAAGTTTCAGATCATCACGCTATAATTCCGACAGTTAGCTCTTTAACCAAAAATATATCTCGGCTGTCAGAGGAGGAAAGGCAAGTTTATTGTCTTATAGGAAATAAACTGCATGCTAGTGTAGGATATCCACTAGTTGAAGAGAAAAGAAAAATTATCGCACAAATAGAAGATTTTACATTTGTTAAGTCATGGAAAGTCATTGTAGATGAGGGATTCACACGTTACTTGCGTGCATTTCAACATCCAATAAACGAACAGTCTTTTCCAGATTTGAATGTTGGTGATGTGATTTCCGTTCATAAAAAAGAAATTAAGGAAAAGTACACAAAACCTGTTCAACACTTTACAGAGGAGAGCTTGTTAAAAGCTATGGAAATGGCCGGAAAAGATGGGCTACAAAAAGGAATTGAAGTTGAGAGAAAGGGATTAGGGACACCCGCTACAAGAGCAGGTATTATTGAAAATCTAATCTCTAAAGGACTGGTTGAAAGAGATAGGAAGTATTTACTTGCGACTCACAAGGGAGTCGGTTTGATTACAGTCGTATCAGATATCTTTAAGTCAGCAACAACCACTTCAAAATGGGAAATGGAGCTAACAAGAATAGCTCAGGGGAAAGCAACAAAAGAAGAGTTTTTGAGGTCGTTAGAAGAAGAAATAAAAAGTACGATTCAACAGTATCAACAAGACAATGTAAAATCGGATTAGAAGAGAATGTAATTCCTTTTGTGAGGAGGTGAGAACAATAGACGAATTGCAAGTGTTAGAATTATTTGGAGGGATTGGAGCTATTCGAAAAGCGTTAATTAGACAAGGTATTCCTCATCGTGTTGTAGATTATGTAGAGAAGGACAGAAATTGTGTGAAAGGATATAATGCTTTGTATCACGAAAACTTTCAACCGAGAGATATTGTAGAGTATCATCCGTCAACTGCTAAAGTAGATTTATTGATGCATGGGAGTCCATGTCAGGATTTTAGTCGTACTGGGTTAAAACGAGGAGGAGAGCGAGGTTCAGGAACACGCTCAAGTCTTCTATATGAAACGATACGAATTATTCAAGAAATGAGAGAAAAACCTAAAATGATTCTATGGGAAAATGTGAAGGGTGTTTTAGATAAAAATTTTAGAGAAACTTTTTTTGACTATATTCACGAACTAGATAGACTAGGATACACGAGTCAGTATGCAATACTGAATGCGATGGATTTTGGGATTCCTCAAAAAAGAGAACGGATTTTCGTGGTTAGTCTACTAGGAGAAAAAAGGTTTGATTTTTCAATGATACCACGGACTCCAACTAGAAAAATTACATCATTTTTGGAAAAGGATGTCCCTGATTTTTACCAAGTAAGACAATCTTCAATATTAGGTTACTTAAATGGGAAACCTAGAAATCAGAATTTCGAAGGAAGAGTAAAGGTGATAGAGCAGTTTGCCTATACAATCTCAACCAAGCAGGTTCGAGTTCCGAATTCAGGTGTGGTAGACTTAAAAAATGGGACATATCGATATTTAACAGAAAGAGAGTGTTTTAAGCTAATGGGGTTTGAGGATGGAGACTTTAATACACTAAGGGCAATCTATCCACAGAGAAAGGGAAGGATGTCTTCTATCTTGTATCGTGAAGCAGGAAATAGTATTGTGGTTAATATTTTAGAAGCAATTCTTCAGAAATTGTTAGCGGAAGTGTTTTAAGCAGGAATTTATTTTATCAAATGTCATTCTTTTTACTTGGCATTTGAAGGATAATTTTGTATACTGTTAGTAGGAAAAGTTGAATCTTCAACTTGAATTGAGTCGGAGTAGAGACGTTAAACCTACTTCCAGAGGTCGGAATGGAGACTGAAAACCCATATCCAGTGCAGAAGGAAACTGTGAAAAACCAAAGGAGGTTGATTTTTCATCCTCCTTTTTTTGAGGTGAGGCGATGGTAGAACAATCATTTAAAGAAAGAGTACGATTAAAGTTGATGGACTGTGCAGTGTTATATTATGAATTGCTAGTTCAGAAAGATTACCTTATTTTCTCTAGAAATTTTAGATATCAGAAATATTATATCGTTTCTGCTTTTGAGGATAATTTTTTGCATTTAACAGGAGTTCACACAAACTTGAAAGCAAAAAACTTTTTTGAAAAATGTTATCAAAAGACTTTAGAGGATGGTGACTTTGAAATCAATGATAAGAGTCAAAAAGGTTCTGTTCGTAGGAAGATGAGTGTCTTAGAGAATGCTATTCAAATATTTTCATCAGAAGCTATTGTTGTGGAAGAGAATTTTAATAAAAATAGGATTTCTTGTTCTTTCGCTTCTTCAGATAAAGTTTGTACAATTGGTTTTACAAAGACGAAATTAGCCAAACCACAAACGATATTGAAGGGGTATCAATTACATGATGAAGTGAAAGTTGATTTTATTTTATCTAGAAATAAAGGAGAAAAAGATTTTCAAACAGTAGTGTATAATGCCTTGAATATGAAGTTAGAAGAATGTATGGAATTAATAAAAACAAAATGATATAAAAGTGACGAGACAGTAGGATGATTTCTATTGTCTCTTTTTTAAAAAAAAGGAGGAAGAATATGAGAGTACATGACTTCAATAATCGAATCGAAGAGATTAAAAAAGATGTGTTAGAAAGTCCTCAAGAATATCTAAAACTTTTAGAGGTGATTGGTAATAACCAACGGTATGATTTTATCAATCAGTTAAGTATCTATAGATCAAGTCCTACAGCTATAGCTTGTGCTACCTTTGATATGTGGAAAGAACGATTTCAACGGACTGTAACAAGAGGGCAAAAGGGAATCCCAATTTTAAGCAAATATCCGTCACAAGAAATTTTCTATGTTTTTGATATTAGTCAAACAATTTCAATTAATCGAAATGTAAATGAAGTAGAGTTGTGGTCATTTGAGCAAGAACAGCACCTACCAATTCTGAGAGATATGATAGAAAAACAGGGGTATGAATCTAGTGAAAATCTAGTTGAAAACCTTTATACTTTAACTAGACTAATAGCTGACGATGAGATTGATAATCTGTGTAATGAATTAAGTCTCCCTCTAAACGAAAGAGATACGTTTACACACTTTATGAGAAATTCTATTAGTTATGCGGTTGCTAATAGATTCCATATCCCTTACCCATTAACAATTGACGATGTTAATCAAAATAGAGATAACTTAGATTCTATTTCACTGATGAGTATTGGGAAGTGCCTATCATCTGCTTGTCATCAGATGATAGAAGGTACGATGAAGCGAAGTAGACAAATAATTGTGCCTAAGGGGCTGACAAAAGAGGATAGTACAGAGTATAATAATGATAAGGAAAAGAATCACACACAAGGAGGGCTTGATCATGAGATTCGAACAAATACCCAATTTGATGATGGAGAAAAGCGAATTTTCAACAGTGGAGACAACAGAGGAAATTCTATCACTCATCAAGGAGAAAACATTGAATCAGTTGGAAACCAAGGAGGAGTTTCTAATGGAGTTCCCAAATCCGATTTACTCGGTCATGCGTCTCGATTATCTGGCAGAGAGTCCGAAAGAGATGGATTATCAGTTGCTCGTGGATTTATACAAGGAAGAGAAACTAGTGGAGCACTTGATGGAGACTCAAATTCGAGCTATTCAATTTCTGAGGGAAGAGAAACCGAAGATGATGAAAGCTTGGCAGATTTCAGACGAGAATCATCCACAATATCAAGCGATGATATCGGCATTAAAAGAGATTATCATCAAGGAAATCATCGAAGTGTAGAAACAAAAACAGCGGAAGCAGAAAATGCTTCCTTTTTTTATTCTCAAGAAAATCCGACCAATCTAATGACGGAAGCAATGTTGGAACAAGTTCCTTCTTTTTATGAACAAGAACATGTCAAGTTAGGCGAAAAAGAAGTGCATGCGGCTTATACAATTCCTTTTAAGAGCGACTGGACCTGGTATTTAACGGAGTATGATAAAGAAACAGGGGATGCCTTTGGTTTGGTATTAGGTGATGAAGCTGAATGGGGATATTTTAATCTGCATGAACTGGAAACTCTCCACGCTGAGCGTTTGCTATCAGAAGAGTTCCCTAAAACCTTTAGGGAGTTAACAGATACAGAACTCAGAAAGCGAATGAGTGAAGAAGAACTTTACTCGATATTTGATGGAGAACTTAGTTTTGAGAAAGAATTGGAAAGAAAGGAACCACTAGAAGGAGTTTTACCTGTTGGGGATGAGAAAGGTCTTGTACAAGAGAATGGGATGATTCAGGGAGACTTATTTGAATTTCAAAATCAGGAGGAAGTTAGTTCAGAAAAGGTTCCTGTAAATGAAAATCTAAGAGTGATAGAGAAAGATTCTAACTACATAGGGGCGAAAAATTATAAGAGTACAGAGGAGTTGTTTCCTGAAAAACTAAGTCCGAGTGAGCGATTAGCAGGAAACTTAGAGGCTATTTCAACACTTCACAGTATAGAAAATGGCGACAAAATCTTAGATCAAGACTCGCAAGAAATATTAGCAAAATATGTTGGCTGGGGAGGACTTTCCGAAGTATTTGATGAAAGTAAAGAAGGGCAATGGGAAAAAGCTCGAAGCTTCCTAAAAGATACTCTTTCAGAATCTGAATATGAAGCCGCAAAAGCTTCTACGTTAACAGCGTTTTACACACCTAAAGCTATTATCGACAGTATGTATCAAACCATATCTGATATGGGATTTCAAAGTGGTAATATTCTTGAACCATCAATGGGGATAGGAAATTTTATAGGCAATTTACCAGCTGAAATGGGTCACTCAAAGTTTTACGGAGTTGAATTGGACTCAATTAGTGGAAGAATTGCGAAAAAACTTTATCCTGAAAGCAATCTTCAAGTAAAAGGTTTTGAAGAGACGAATTTTTCCAATAATTTCTTTGATTTGGCTATTGGGAACATCCCTTTTGGGGATTTTAAGGTCAATGATAGAGAATATAATCGCCAGAATTTTCTTATTCATGATTATTTCTTTGCAAAAGCAATTGATAAAGTGAGAAATGGAGGGATTGTAGCCTTTATTACTTCCAGTGGAACATTGGATAAAAAAGATGAGAGTGTGAGAAGGTATCTAAATGCTCGAACAGAATTTTTAGGAGCTATCAGACTTCCTAATACGATTTTCAAAGGCGTAGCTGGTACTGAAGTAACTTCTGATATTATTTTTTTGAAGAAGCGAGAGAGTATTCTAGAGAGAGATGATGACTGGATTCATCTTGATCAAGATGAAAATGGTCTGATTTATAATCGTTATTTTGTAAAACACCCCGAAATGGTACTTGGTAATATGAAAAGTGTAAGTGGTAGATTTGGGGATACTCTCACTTGCGTACCAAATGAAGAATCTCTTGAAATCTTATTAAACGAAGCGGGAAGAAAAATATCTCAAAATGCAAAGTACGAATATGTTGAACGAGATGACGATAGTTTAGAAACACTAGCAGCAACAAATGATGTCAAAAATTTTTCTTATACCCTAATCGATGGGGATGTCTATTACCGAGAAGATTCACTTTTTATCAAAAAAGAAGTCTCAGAAAAGATAAAGTCAAAGATTGAGGATTACTTGACTGTACAGAATGCTTTGAAAGTAGTGATTGAAAAACAAAAAGAAGATACCAGCGATGAAGAGATAAAAAAAGCGCAACAACTATTAAATGAAGCGTACGATAGTTTTTCAAAAAAACATGGGTTTATCAACACTCTCAGTAATACACGGGCATTGAGAGATGATAGTAACTTTCCCTTGGTATCTTCCATTGAGATACTAGATGAAGAACAGAATTTTAAAGCGAAAGGAGATATTTTTACTAAACGTACGATTACCAAGGCAAAAGCAGTGGAACATGTTGATACTTCAGTTGAAGCGTTGGTACTTTCAATTTCTCAAAAAGGAGTCGTTGATTTTGAATATATGTCTGCCTTAACCACGAAAGACAGGAATACCTTAATCAAGGAACTAAAAGGTGAAATATTTTTACAACTAGATAAAGAGAATTCTTATTTTCATCCAGAAGCATCATTTGATATAGAGGTAGGTGAGTTACCTTTTACTAGTAGTTTAGATACAGATTCAACTCACTATACTTACGTTCCAAAAGATGAATATTTGAGTGGCAATATTCGAGAAAAAATTCGGATTATCGATCGTTATATAGCTAGTTTGTTAACTGCAAAATCACAGCTTTCAGATTCTCAAATGAACGAGCGTCAGTCATTAGAATATGAGCTAGAGCAATTGAATTACCAAAAGACAGAGCTGGAAAAAGTTATGCCGAAGGAATTAGAAGCTAGTGAGATCAATGTTCGACTTGGTGCTACTTGGCTACCAACAAAAGACATCGAACAGTTTATTTTTGAGACCTTAAAAACTCCGAGCTATTTGAGATGGGATATTAAAGCCAAATTTTCTCCAATGACAAGTGAGTGGAAGGTAGAAGGAAAGAGTAAAGATAGAGGAAATGACTTGGCAGAGTTAACTTATGGAACGAGTCGAGTGAGTGCTTATAAACTGATAGAAGATGCCCTCAACTTAAAGGAAACTAAAGTTTTTGATCAGGTTCTCAATCCAGATGGCTCAAAGACAGCAGTTTTAAATAAAAAGGAGACGATGCTTGCAGGTCAAAAGCAAGAGCTATTAAAAGAAGAATTTAAAAATTGGATTTTCAAAGATATTGATAGAAGAAATCGACTTGTGAATATCTATAATGAACGGTTTAATTCTATACGAAATAGAGAGTATGATGGGTCTAATTTAACCTTTGATGGTATGAGTACGGATATCAGCCTTAGACCACATCAAAAAAATGCGATTGCTAGAGTTCTCTATGGAGGAAACACCTTGCTTGCTCATGTTGTGGGAGCAGGTAAAACCTTTGAAATGGTCGCGAGTGCTATGGAGTCTAAGAGGCTTGGTATGTGTAGCAAAACCTTATTTGTCGTTCCTAATCATTTAACTGGACAGATTGGGAGAGAGTTCATGCAGCTTTATCCTTCTGCCACCATCATGGTAGCAGATAAAAAGGATTTCGAGCCTAAAAATCGGAAACGATTTATCGGAAAGATTGCGACAGGCGAGTACGATGCAGTAATTATTGGGCATAGTCAGTTTGAAAAAATTCCAATGTCAAAGGAATATCAAGAAAAGCATATTCAAGATCAGATTGATAATATTATAGATTACATAAAAGAATACAAGTACGATAGCAGTCAACATTTTACAGTCAAGGAACTTCAAAAGACAAAGAAGAAATTAGAGCTTAAGTTAAAAAAGTTGAATGACGATTTCAAAAAAGATGATGTTGTCACGTTTGAAGAATTAGGAGTGGATAAGTTGATTGTGGATGAAGCTCATAATTATAAAAATCTATATCTATATACAAAAATGAGAAATGTGGCAGGAATTGGACAGTCTGAAGCTTTTAAGTCATCTGATATGTTTATGAAGTGTCGGTATATGGATGAGATGACGAATGGTAAAGGGATAGTATTTGCGACTGGAACACCGATTTCAAACTCAATGACAGAATTGTATACTATGCAACGCTATCTTCAGTATGATGAATTGAAGAAGAATGGCTTGGAACATTTTGATTCTTGGGCTTCGACTTTCGGTGAAACTCAATCTGCTTTTGAATTATCTCCTGAAGGGACTGGTTATCGAGTAAAAACACGCTTTTCTAAATTTTATAACTTGCCTGAATTGATGAGTCTTTTTAAGGAAGTATCAGATATTCAAACAGCGGATATGTTAAAACTACCTGTACCTGAAGCGCACTTTGACGTTATAAAGACAACTCCTAGTGAAGAACAAAAACAAATCCTACAAGGCTTGTCTGAAAGAGCAGAGAGGGTTCGTAACAAATTGGTAGAGCCAGAAGAAGATAATATGTTACGAATTACCAATGATGGGAAAAAGCTTGCCCTTGATCAACGATTGATTAATCCTTTACTACCTGATGATGACAATTCAAAAGTGAATGTATGCGTGAAAAATGTGTTTGCGATTTGGGAAAATACAAAAGAACCCCAATCTACACAGCTATTATTTTCTGATATGTCTACACCGAAAGGAGATGGAAGTTTTAATATTTATGATGATATTCGAGATAAGCTTGTCAAATTGGGAATACCTAAAGAAGAGATTGCGTTTATACATGAGGCAAATTCAGACAAGCAAAAGGAGGAGTTATTTGCAAAAGTTCGAAAAGGAGAAATCCGTATTTTGATGGGTTCGACTCAAAAAATGGGGGCAGGAACAAATGTTCAAAAGAAATTAATTGCCATGCATGACTTAGATGTTCCTTGGCGACCAGCTGATTTGGAGCAACGCGCGGGTAGAATTATCAGGCAAGGTAATGAAAATAAAGAAGTTCATATCTATCGCTATATCACAGAAAATACATTTGATGCCTATCTATGGCAAACAATCGAGAATAAGCAAAAGTTTATCTCACAAATCATGACTAGTAAGACCCCAGTTCGTGTTGCAGAAGATGTAGATGAGAGTAGTTTGAATTACGCAGAAATTAAAGCTCTCGCAACAGGAGACCCTAAAATCAAGGAGAAAATGGATTTGGATAATGAAGTTACAAAACTAAAAATGTTAGAGGCTAACTATAAAGCTAACCGTTATCGATTAGAAGATAAAGTGACAACATATTATCCAGAGGAAATCAGACGCACTAAAGAATTGATTCAAGATATGAAAGAGGATTTGAATACTATTGAACCTCAAGGAGTTGGTGATAATAAGTTTACATCATTAACGATTCATAGTGAGAGAATAAAGGACAAAAAAATTGCTGGGGAAAGGTTGCTGGAGTCTATTAAAAATTTAAAAGTAAATGACTCCCCAATAATAGGACAATATCGAAATTTAGACTTAGAAGTTCATTTTGATGTATTTAGCAACGAATATCAATTTAGTTTAAATGGTCATGCAAAGCACTCTGGAGAGTTGGGAAGTAGTGCTGAAGGTAATTTAATAAGATTAGATCATGTCATAGATAAGATTCCTGAAAAACTTGAAAGATTGGAAGATAAACTCAGCAATACCAAAAATCAATTTGAACGTGCTAAAGCGGAATTAGAAAAGCCATTTGAAAAGGCAGAGGAGTTGAAAACAAAGGTGTTAAGACTAGCAGAACTCAATCAATTATTAGATATGGGAGAAGTAGAAGAAATATCTAAATCTAATCCTTTGTTAGAAGATCTTAAACGAGCAATTATAGACTTTTATAATAGAGAGTATGCAGAGAACTTTAGTTATGATAGTTTTAATGAGCTTTATCCCGATTTAAAACATGTAGATATCGCCTACACAAGCTCTAATGATGAAGAGCACGGAATTTTATTTGAATTAAACCTAGAAGACTACACAGCGACACAGTACGTAGATGAGACACCAATCAGTCATTATCAATACATGGAAGAAAATGGCACAGTAGAGCAAGCACTTGAGGCTATGAAAATGGAAATTGAATACGGTGATTTTTCTGAGTTCGTATCGATTAATGATGACGAACTGAAAGCAGCAACAGGACTTGAAAGAGATGATGAGGGGAACATTTATGACCCACTCTCAAAAGATATGGATAATGATGGAATTGCAGATCGTTATGACGATGACTTTAGGGATAGTGATGCTTTTGAATCCACTTATGATGTGGAGGATAATCTGCATGAAAAGGAAGAGAAAGTATCTATACTAGGTCAGATAAAAAATTACCAATCACAGGATAAAGTAACTAGTAATGATGAAAAAATAAATGTATTAGATGAACGATAAAAAGATACAAATGGAGGATAGAAAAATGGATTATAAAGATATGAAAGCACAACTAGAACAAATGGCAACAGACAACTATAAAGAGTTTACCAAAGCAATTATCAGCTTTGAAAAAGGAATTGATGACCAGTCAGCTCTTGATAAGCTGTATGATAACTATCAAAATAATGACTCAATGATGTTGTTAAATGATACCTTTGATGAGATGATTGAAGAGTTACGTGAAAATGGAGAATTGAGCCAACAATTAGACAGTCAGCAAATAGAAGAAAACAACCTGGTCAATCTTGTTGGTAATATCGTTGGAGAAGTTGAAGTGGTTGAGAGAAAAACAAGAGAAGGGGAAGTATTTACAGCTGTTAATTTTTCAGTTGTATCAAAGGATGATGAGGGGAACAAATTCTACACTAACTGTTCGGCTTATGGAGATAAAGGAGAAATCCCCAAAAATTTTAAACAAGGGGATTTTGTCAAGATTTTTGGGAAGATTCGTACATCTATTGATGACCAAGGTAAGATTCATAGTAATGTACGAGTTCTTGCTTCTAAGCTCTTAAAAGCACGAAATCAATTTAAAGGAAAAAACAAATATTCAGTGTTAGGAGCAATCAAACAGTACAAAAAGAAAGAACAGACAAATCCAAAACAACCAAAGAAACAAGATATAAATAGTGAACGATGAGAGTTATGGTGTAGTCTACGGGCTGCACTACTTTTTTATAAGAGGGTGATATAATAGTATTGCATAAGCTTTTTACAACGATAAATGTTATAATGAAAGCAAAATAATTAAAAATATTTTCTAGTTAAGAATATAAATGAATAGGTGGATGATAATGGCATTGTTCGTTTAGTGATGGAAATTAATGAACTTGCTGAAACGCAACGTGGTAGAGGGAAATGCTTTGAGTATTTAGCACTTGCCTATTTTCAAAATGAACCAATATACCAGAATGAGTTTAAGAATGTATGGATTCTAGCAGATGTTCCATAGGAATTTGGAATACCTAAAGTTGATACTGCAGTAGATTTAGTTGCGGAAAAGTTTACTGGAGAATCAGTTGCAATTCAGGAAAAATTCTATACGCATGCAATCTCAAAAAAAGATATAGATTCCTTCCTAGGTGAATTGTGGAAGACTATTTCGAATCAGGTATTTTCGTAGCTTCAACCGATAAATGGGGTAAAAATGTTGAAAAAGCTCTATCAGATCGTAGTGATGTTATTCGTATTGGGTTTTCAGACCTTAGAAATTCTCAGATTGATTGGTCAAAATTCTCTTTTGAATGACCAGAAGTAGTAACTGTAAAAGCTAAAAAGAAGTTAAGATATTGTCAAGAAAGTGTAATTCAGTCTGCATTAAACCATTTTGTAGATAATGATTGTGGGCAACTTATACTCAATTGTTTTCAATAAACTGATTAATTTATTTTATGATATAATAAAATAAATTAAAAATATATTGATTATAATAGCAAAGGAATTGTTAAATGGAAATTTTTAATGAGTTATTAGCTCTAAGGAATAAAATAGAAAATACACTGAATTATCAACTGTCATTAAGTAATTTGGAATTATATCACAGCAATCTATTCGCTGTTGTTCTAGAGAAGTCTGGATTTATTAATCATCATTTTTTTAGTGATGTTATTGATATTAATAAAAAATATACGGACTTGAAGGTATACAGAGAAAAAAACTCGATTGATTTAACTATCGAAGTTATTGATGAAGATAGACAAACTCATGTTATTTTTATAGAAAATAAGGTTAAGTCTTTACCTGATGAGAATCAATTAATTCGTTATTCTGAAAAAGATTCTAATGCTAAAGGGATACTTCTTAGTTTAGTTAAACCTGGATTTAAACTACCTGATAGTTGGTTTAGAAGAAGTTATGATGAGCTAATTGAGTATTATCGTGATTCACTTGATAAAGTAGATGAGACTTTTAGATTATTCTTAAAGGATTATATCGAATATATGGAGAATTTGGAAAAGTTTATTGGAAAGGTAAGTTATGGTGAATCATACTATTTTGAAGAGACTAATAATAAAGTGCTTGAAGGTATGAGATTAAGGTCGGTTATCGAGAAGATTCATTATGCGAACTTACAGAATAAGATTGCTGATTTAGGGTATAAAACATACTCTGGTAGAATAAAGGGAGGACATCATTTTGGAATTGATCTTCCTATCGAAGGTACTACATCATCTTTTGATATTCAGATACAAGGGAATCAGTATAGACATAAGGTTAATTTCTCTCTTGAAGATAAGGAAAAACTAGGTGATTTAGAAAGAATATGTGATAGTATAAAAGAGAAAACTTGTTTATATAATTTCAATCTAGAGGATAATCCAATTTTAGAAAAATCATCTTCAAGAAAAAAATGGAAAACATATGGTAAAAAAGATTATTATGATTATGCTCGTATAAAAAAACAGGTATCTAGTGAAGACTTGATTAATTATATAAGAACGGATGTTGATAAAATTAAAGCGGATTTGCAAAATGTTAAAGAAATTTTTTTAGAAAATATTAAATCAACAACAAAATAAAAAAATTAAATACTGGTGAAGCAGTATTGATAAGTATCAATCTTCTAAAGGATTTACATATTAAGGTTGAAAAGTGTGATTGTCTTCATCACAATAATACTCCTAGTCTACTATAGCATTTTCTGCTTTCTTGATATAAGCTATGAATATTTTTAAATTAATAGATTGATTACTGTCCAAAGTAGAATTATAATTTTATCGAGGAAGGAGATTGTATGTCAAATACATACGAAGTAGAAATTTCTATACCTAGTGATGGTGAGGGATATGTTTTATTAAAGTGCCCCTCTTGCAGTGAAAAGTTTATGCTTCAAGTTGATGATTTGAAGTCAGATGAACTAATAGTTATTTGGTGTCCAAAGTGTGGTTTAACACATGATAACTACTTAGATGATGATGTTTTAGAATCTGCCAATCGTCTTATAAAAAATCAGGTTGTAGATTTATTAAATGATTTTTCACAAGAGCTTGAAAAAAACTTTAGCAATAGTAAAAATTTAAACTTTAAATCTAGTAAACAATTAAAAAGGGAACCTGAAACTTCTGTACATAGAAAAGTTGGGGACTATGAAGTAAAGAAATGCTATTGTTGTGAAAATATTTTTAAATTAAGTAGTCTGACTTTATTTGAAGGTGGCTACTGTCCTTTTTGTGGAGAGATACTAGATGAAGATTAGTAAAAATGAATTAAAAAAGATTAGTAGAAAATTTAGAACACTGGCTTCAAATGTGATGAATTCACACTTTAGAGAGCAGAATGACAGTCTTCAAGAGTTTTTAGATTTTATTGAAGAAACCCCTTTATTAAGTGAATATTTAGAAACCCTTGCTTTTGACATAGATGAACTAGAGTCAACATTAGAGGAAGTATATGACTCATACGGCACAATTACATTAAAGCTAGGAAGTAACGGTAGAGAAAAAGCTTATCGATTGTATCAAACTTTTTTGTGTATTGTTAATAAAAATTGGGATACATACACTTTTGGTTGGTATTATGCCAGTAGCAATAAATATCAAGATATGGCAAAAGCATTTGGAGATAGGATGATTTATCCTTTTGTTAGTGAGATCGAAAATTATATGAAAGACATAGCTACGGATATGGGCTATGATAATCAAAATACCATTTTTAATGTCAATGTTAATGCTTCCGGAACACAAGTTAATGTGGTAGATAATGGGGGAACAGTTAATGCGGAGCAGGTAAATCATTTTAATACTGATAAGATTGATAAGGCAATAGAAAGTATTGAATCTTCAATAGCTAAAATTGAAGATGAGAACTCTAAATTGGTTTTAAATCAAAATTTAGAGACTTTAAAGAAGGAAGTGAGGGAGAGCACTCCTAAATTATCTATACTTGCAACCTGCTTAAAAAGTATGCAATTTATTGCTACTTCTATTGCAGCCTTGCCAGATTTAAGTGCAGGAATACAGATGATTGCTTCTGCAATTGGAATTAATTTGTAAGGAGGAGTTGATTATTTCTATCAACGTTCCACCTCTTCCCCTAGATATGTTTCATAATTTTTTCTAAATTGATATAGCTCAGATATACTATTTTTTGTTGAAGAATACTCTTGAAAAAGGGTATTCTTTTTTTCTTGTAAGAGGTCAAGTTGAGTGAGTATTTTTTTTGTGTTAGGGAGTTTTGCATAAGATTTTTTAAGATTTTTTAGTGCATTTCGGTAAAGTGTGATTTCAGTTTGATTCTCTTTGAGGAAAGCTTTGTCAGTAGTATCTTCTTTGTAGACTTGATATATGTGCCGATATTTTTTTATGGTATGAATGTTCTCCATGGTCATTGATAGCTGCTTTATTTCATGCTCAATCTTCTTCATTTCATCTTGCAATTCTTGCCTTTTTGTTGCACTTTCTTGAATAGTTTTATCAATTTGTGCAAATGATTTAATTCCTTTTTCTCGCATTAGGAGAACTATTTTTGAAGCACTTTTAAGATTATGTTTTGTTGCCCAAAATTCATATCCTTTACTTGCTTGAACTTTAGAATTATTGACTAGATTAATGATATTTCCTACTTGTTCCTTAGACAGTTTTCGTTTTCTCGACAGTGATTCTGTGACTCGTTCCTTGAGTCTTTTTTCTGAGTAATCTTCTCCAATTGTTTTCCCTCTGGTGAATCGTTCCTTATCCTTATGTCTGAAGGCAATATGTTTCCCATGCTTGATTTCATAGTCTAGTTTTTCCATTTTAGACAGAAAATCATCCCAATTTTTTGATTGTCTAATTACTCTATCGATATCAAATTGAAGTTTACTTTTCCAAGATGTTCCTTGCTTTCGTTGATTATCTTCATACCATGATTTACCTTTTGGTTTGTATTTTTTCTTAAAGGTTTCGTAGCACTCATCTATAATAGATAACCCTTTTTCCTTGCAGATTAGATCGCTTTGATAGCGAATTTGATGATAGGTTTTCTTATTGGATTGATAACATTTTCCCGTCACCATATTGACGTTATTAAAGATGATATGATTATGGATATGCCCTTTATCAATATGAGTACTTAGTACAAACTCGTATTCATCTTTTAAGACTCTTTTACAGAGTTCCAGTCCAATTTCGTGAGCCAATTCTGGGGAGATTTCTCCAGGAAAAAAAGATTGTATGAGGTGTCTTGCTAGAACAGTTCCATGAACTTGTTCTTGTTCTCGTCTTTTTAAAAATTGAGTATGCGCTGTTGTAACGTGACACTTATGCGTGCTGATAAGAATTTCTTGGTCTGTCTTTTCGTTATTTGTGATGTAGTTGATAGCAAGATTTAATGTTGATTTGATAGGGTGAATCTTAGTGACTGCCATTTTGCTTATCTCCTGCCTTATGTGTTCTTGAGAGTAAAAGAGAGTGTATTTGCCAGATTTCTTTTGAGAGGGAGTCTATTTTTTCCTTCATTGTTTGTATGTCATCTTTATAGATAAGAGCAGTGGTATTGACACGTTTTGCAATTTGATTGATGTTGTTAGTTGCATTATAGAGGAGTCCTTGTAAGTCTACGAAGGGTTGTAAGTCTACCACAAAAATATCTCCTTCCAAGACAGATTTACGTATAAAATGACTCATGGTTTTACATTTGGTAAGTTTCATTTTTTTCTCAAAAATTTGTTTTTCTTCTTCGTTAAGGCATATTTTGAGCTGAATATTTCTTGTTCTGTTTGCCATAGTTACTTTCTCCTTGCAGTGTATTTCGGGGTCTTAGGGGTCTCCCTAACAAGTTAAAATTGATAAAAAAGAAGCAGTTCCACAAGGGGCTGCTTCATCAATTTGTCGTAAGTGTGTACACACTTACTGTGCTTGCTACTAAACAGTAGATAGCGGTAAGCTAATTTATATTTATATTTATACTATAGATAATTAATTCACTATTTTATTGTAGTGCTCAATATAATTTTTATAGAATTTATCTTCACTTAAAATTTTAAGAACTTTTAAAGCATCTAGCATTTTATCTTTACCGTCTAAGTTACCTTCTTTATAAAGTAAATAGCCAGAAGCATAGATGAATACGGTTTTCTCATAAAAACTGGTTTCATTATTTAAAAGATATTCGACTTCTTTTAAAAGATATCTCGCATTTTTGAAGTGTCCCTTGTCAATACTAACAATTAGACAATTAATAGTAAGTTGAATAACCAATCTTTTATTACTTTCTGCTCGAATGTAGTATCTAATCTTGTTTAATAATTCCTTTGTTAATAAAAAGATAGTTTGATAAGTTAATTGTCTAAAACAGTTGCCAAATAGAGAGATTTCATAGTAGCCCCAATGTTCGACTTTAAATAGATAATCAACGAGCTCTTCTAATTCACTTTTGGAGGGATATATATCTTTAGAGTAATTATTAAGAATAGATTTTAAAAGAGTGATTTCAAAGTTTTTTAAAGTGCTTTTGTCTTTGTTTTGATAACTCTCTAAAATTTTTATTATATTCTGAATATCATTTGAAGCAGTAGAATCTCTTACTTCATTTATCATGATTTTAAAATCATAGTCAGAAAAACCTCTATTAATAATTAAAAATTCATCGAAGGAAGTATTTAACTTATTTAAAAGATAATTCAACTTAGAACAAGATATTTCAGACTCACCTCTTTCAAATCTTGAAAGTTGTAATTTTGATATAACATCATCGGCTAATTTATTTATACTAACTTGCTTACTCGTCCTGATAAAGCGTAGTGTTTTCCCGAAATCGTCCATAAATCATCCCACTTTCACAACAAAAAATTGGTCATTACAATATTAGTTTATAATAAATCTAAAATAAAGGAAAGGAAAAAGTTTATGAAGAGGCTCATAAAAATTTTACTGTTTATTATATTTGACATATTAATCATTGTAGGTGGTTAATCCTAAAAGCAATAAGGATGGATGAGTCCTTATGTACATAAGAGTCTGGGACAAAAGTCTAACCTTAAATATAAAAAGCGAACAAAACGAGTTATCTGACATTCAAAATTCGATCTTGTTCGCTTTTTTGTCTAATCTATCAATTTTAAAAATTTATAATAAAGAATACCTAAAGTCAAAATCTTTTTGTCCCAGCCTCACTCCTAAACGTACAGAAAAAATTACTGAAGGAAGGTTACTTATGAAAAAAATAGGAAGTATCTACAGACATTATGCAAATCGAAAACTCATTTCACTAACAGTTATTTTTACACTGATATATGCAATTTTACCAGTATCTAGTGTTATGTTTTTAAAAGGGTTTTTAAATTATATTGAAGGAGTAAGTAATCTTCAACTAACGATTGTAAGTTCTGTATTATATCTCCTTCTGAGCTTCTTGGGTCCCCCACTATCACAAATTTTTGAAACAGAGTTAGCAGAATTTCGATTATCCTATTTGGTAACTTCTTATTTTGAAAAAACGATAGACCTACCAATTGAAAGTACAATCTCAGAGAAAGATTTAACAACAAATAGGAATGGGGAACTATTTTCTGCTCAAAGTTGGAAAGGATATCAGCGATTGATGAAGTTAGTCCCATCCTCTCTCGCAATTATTTCTTCATTAGTTTTAATCGCAATCATGAACGATAATTTGACTAGAGTATTTATGATTGTCATGACTTTACTAGCTTTGTTGGTTCACTATTTTAATGGTAAAATTCCTGAATTAAATCAAGCGATTGATGTATTAGCACAAAGTCAAAAGAATTATACAGGATTTTATTCCAGTGTTTTAACGGATAGCAAAATGCTACGTGAAGTTAAATCATCGAGCCATGAAAATTTTGTACAGAAAAAGTTGTCTGACAGACTTTTACAGTTTTATGAATTAAGTACGAATAAAATTAATCAGTATGGTTTGAATTTATTGTATATTAGTGTGTTATCTGCTCTTCCTTATCTAACAGGAATCATTTTGATTTTACTAGGTGTTCATAGTGGATATCTGAGAGTTACAGACGGAATCTTTTATCTATCAATGATTAAAGTGGTTCAGGATAATATAAGCAAACTATTGAAAAATGGAGAAAAAATAAAAACAGATATTCGTCTATATGACTTATATGAAGACTTTTTATGCTTGGCTACTACTTATCAAAATGAAGTTCAAAAAGTAAGTATTGGAGAAATTAACAAGGTAGAGTTTGTAGATGTTTCTTATAAATATCCCAATAGTGACCAGTATGTTTTGAAGGATATAAAATATTGTTTTGAATCTCCCAATCGAGTAGCAATTGTTGGCGAGAGTGGTTCTGGTAAAACAACTCTAATTAAATTATTATGTGGTTTTATAAGGCCAACGGTCGGACAGATTTTAGTGAATGGGATTGACTTAAACAAAATCGATTTGAAAAGTTATCACCAGCAACTTGCAACTGTTTTTCAAAAAACTGATTTTCTTGCCTTTACATTTCGAGAAAATGTATTACCGAAATTTGATCGCTCACAAATCAAACGATTAGATACCTTGATAAAAGAATTAGAAATACAGGATATGATTAGAAATCTACCACAAGGAATTGATAGTCACTATACCAAATATTTATCAGAAGAAGGAGTACAACTTTCTGGCGGACAGGTCCAAATGCTGTTATTACTTCGTTCTATGATGAAAGATTCAAGTTTATATATCTTAGATGAAGCCACTTCAGCCATGGATATTAATAATGAAGTAAAAACAATTAGGGAGTTTTTGAAAATAACTTCAGAAAAGATGTCTATTATAGTAACACATCGGTTGTTGGCTACTAAATTTTCTGATGATATTTTAGTATTAGATAATGGTGAACTTGTTGAAACAGGCAAGCATCAAGAGCTTTTAGAAAATAATGGATATTACGCTGACTTATACAAACTACAGAACAAGGGATATGGGGAGGAATAATCCATGGATTATATCAAAAGAAAATTCATGCCAGTATTTATTCTCTATGTGACTTTGTTAGTGATGACAAATACACTTTTTAACCTTTTTCCTACGGTATTAGTCTATCTCCTTACGGCCTACAGTGATCAATTTAATTTGTTTTTTATCTTAGTTATTATACTGTTCTATTTAATTTGTCGTTTAATATCAGATTTCGCAACTAAAAAGGCTGAAATGTTCTATCAGGTGTTATCTGAGTCAAAGAAGACTAAGATTGTATCAAAAATGTTGAGCCATACTTACTCAGAATTACAATCATCAGAGATTAGAACAAAGTTATCAAATACCTTATTTGCTATCGATAACCAGTCTCTTTTCATTCGATATTATGAAATTATTACTACACTAGTCTACACATTTGTAACATTGCTTTTTAGTGCTGCTATCCTTAGTAAGGTCAATTCTTTTGTGGCACTAACATGTGTAGCGATAGTTGGGCTGTCTATTGGCATAAACGAGTTAAAAAAGAAAATACTATTGATGAGAACAAATAAGTTATTAAACATCAATAAGGGACTTAACTATTTTGAACAATTAGCAAAGAATGGACTGTTTTTAAGTGATAATAAAGTTTATGATCTATCTATTTTAGTAAATTCACAATTTCATCAGTATATAGCGAAGACAAATAAGACACTCCGAAAAGGGATGTATAGAGTTGCCTTTTTTGATGGTGTCAGTTCATTTTTAGGTGTGGCTAGTCTAGTTATCGGTTCAATCATGTTAATCACTCTATCAAATAATCAAGCCTTTTCTGAACTTAGCCTCGCTATTACCGCACTATTTACTTTTGTTGGCATGATTGAAAACTCTTTTGCAGCTTACTTACAATTATTGACCGTCTGCACCCAACTTTCTTCTTATTATAGCTTAGATAAATTAAAATGTATACCAAGTAATTTTGATGACACCAGTGAGTACGCTATTGAGATGAATAATATTTCTTACGCCTATACAGGAAGTAATAAGGTCATTGATAACCTTACAATGAAGATTAAAAAAGGAGAAACAGTAGCTTTAGTAGGTGAAAATGGAAGTGGAAAAACAACCTTAATTGGTATTATTGCCGGGATTCTAGAACCACAAACTGGATCTGTTTCTAACGGAGTAAATCATAATTATGCGTTTGTTCAACAGGAGTCAATCCAATTTCCAGAAAGTATAATAGATAACATTATTATTGATAAGGAGAAGGAGAGAAGCAAAATTGAGTCCGTTATTCAATCAGTGAATTTAGAGGCAATATTGTTGCAGGATGAAAATTTTTTAGGGAAAAAACTAAATCCCACTGTGAATGCTGACGGTATTAGCTTATCTGGTGGTCAATTCCAACGCTTAACAATTGCACGAGGATTATATCAAGATTCTCAACTACTTATTTTAGATGAACCAACTGCTTCATTAGACATTGAAAATGAGCATACCATATTTGAAACAGTCTCCAAGTTGCATGATATTGAGACAAAGGTATTTATTTCTCATCGACTTGCTAATTGCCAGATTGCAGACACTATCTATTTTCTAAAAGGTGGCAAAATCATTGAGACTGGTAGTCATGATGAGTTAATGACTAAAAAAGGTGCTTATTATGAATTGTTTAGCAAGCAGAGCAAAATTTATGTGGAAAATGACATAAATATTTTAGAGACGCACATAACTTAATTGGAGGTGAAACAAACATGAAGAAAATTATAGTACTTTTTGGACATAAAGCAGTTGTAAAGGCTGCTAAAGAACAAGGATTTTATGTTATCAATATACTTCAATCCAATATGTTACACAGTACATTTATTAAAGCATGTAATTTTGCAGATGAAACTGTGATCATAAATAATTTATCAGAATTAGATGGGTTAATTGATAGAATTGTATCTACTAACATTGTAGCTGGTATTGTTTCGTTTACTGATACTAGGGACGGAGTCTTAAAGTCAGCTGCCTATTCTGAAAAGCTTTTATCTGAAAATCGGTTTGTAACCAAAGAATCGGTAGATATACTCATAGATAAAAAGAAAATGAGAGATTTTTTAAAGTCAATCAATTTAAAACTAGTGCCTAATATCGTTCCCAAAACTGTTGACGACGTGAGACAATTTTTAAAGGTCAATGGAAAATCAATTATAAAACCAGTTGCAGGTCAAGGAAGTCAAGATATCCTTTTGATAGCACCTGAAGATAGACTCGAAGATATTTTTCCAAAACAACTTAATGAGTCGTTATCCAATGGATGGTTGATTATGGAAAAATTTATTGATGGTAAAGAAGTAAGCGTTGAGACATTAACTTATGATGGAGTTACACAGATATTTGGGATAACAGATAAGTATAAGATTCCGAAAGGGACACCTCACTCACAATTTGTTGAGAGTGGTCATGTCTTCTGTACAAATTTAGAATCGTACCTTGTCAATGATATTTATAATAATGTTAGGCAAATCTTTAATCATCTTAACGTCAGTACTACATTGGGACACACAGAAATGATAATTGAGAAGGGAACTAATGAGGTATATGTCGTTGAGTCTCATCTAAGGGCTGGGGGAGATTGCATACCAGATTTAGTCGAAAATGTATCAGGTTATAATCCATACTATTTATTTTTTAAAGCGTTAGATGGTGAACAGCTGCCTTTAATAACAAATAAAGGGAGGTCTGGAATATTTTATTATATCCCTGAGGTTGGTAAAATATCATCTGTTACAAAGCATTCTCATACTTTTTCAGATGATATTTATGTAAAAGATAGGCTTGATTTTACAACAATAGATGTCAACCCTATACAAAATTCATTTGATAGAAAATGGGGGTATATTATGTTGTCGGGAACTAATATAGAAGAGGCAGCTAGAAAATATTTTAGTGAGATCTGTATTGAGTATGAAAGAGAGTAATAGTTAAATGGATAACATTATATACATGAAGTACGGTGTACATGCCGGTGAAACAGTTGATAGTATAGTGAGGCGTAAACAAGATGAGATAGCAAAAGTTGGATATACTTTTTGGGGGTATGGGGGAAACTTTTGTCACCCTTTAACTCAAGTTCAACCTT
This sequence comes from uncultured bacterium, assembly GCA_963519555.1. Taxonomy (GTDB): domain Bacteria; phylum Bacillota; class Bacilli; order Lactobacillales; family Streptococcaceae; genus Streptococcus. Next base: position 7,056 of record CAUQNI010000011.1, on the reverse strand, counting down.
TTGCAGAGAATGTCTATAAAAAAGGAGAAAAGCTTTATCTAGTTATGTCTTTAACAGAATCGAAGTTGAATAATACTCCCGATAAGAGTCATCACTTCTCGATTGATAATGTAGATTGGTCTCCCATAGATGAAAAAATTAATGTATTGGGTTCAAAATTTGCTTTGTGCATCAAAAATTTAACAGTTTGCAATTTTGATTTATCTTTGGATACATATTCTGTTGGAATCGGAAATAAATGTGGAACGATTTTGAGTGATTATATCCGTTATCGAGTGGATAAAGCGTGTGCAGTTAAAACAGATAGTTACACCACTAATCATAAGACGGTAAAAATTACACTGCTTGCAGAAGTAATAGCCCCCTTCGCAGTTTTTACAAAATAAAAAATAAAATAGGAGAAATGTTTTGAAAAATTTATTTGCTAACTTAAATCCTTCAATTTCACAACAAATGGTTAACTTGGCAGACCAAGTAACATATAGAAGGCCATCAGCTAACAGAACCTTTGACCAGATTTTTATGCATGGTGGTGATATGATACAACAAACAATGCTAATGCATAGTTTTTTAAGTGATAAAGATGTGCTATTTCTTGGTGATGGTGATGGAATGAGCATGATGTTTGGGTTGTTTGCAACACAAGGACTTACCTCTAGACCTAAGAGCCTCACTGTTCTTGACTTTGATGAGAGAATGGTCAATAACATTGATAAATTTTCTAAAGATTTCGAGTTTTCAGTTCCAGTGAAAGCTTCCATTTATAATGTCATTGATAAAGTTGATCCAGATCTAAAACAAAAATTTGACTTTTTCTATATAAATCCACCTTATGGCTCTAAAAATAAAGGGTTAAGTACGATTGCTTGGTTACATAGATGTATGGAGTTATGTAAACAAGAGTCGTCTGGATGTTTGGTTATACCCTATGATGAGAATGTTTTATGGACTGTTGAAGCTATGAGAAATATTCAAGATTTTTTAATCAAAAGTGGTTTTGTAATTCGTGATATGGTTACGGGTATGCACAGTTATCACTTGCCTGAAGCACCAGGATTAACTTCAGCAACATTAATTGTGGATAGGGTTGAAAACACTTCATCTGAATTTGAAGGTCATATTCTTCCTAAAGAGTACGTAATAAATCTTTATGGTAAGGAGCGCGAAATTCCTAAAAATATAAGCGATGATGGAACGATTTATGGTTATCCAAATTATGATTGGATTTATGGAACAAAGTTTTGGTAATGTTAGAATTAGGAAGGAAACTTAATGAAAACATCAATATTTATTTTATTGGGTTTAAATAATTTTTTAGATTTTATCATAAAAGAAGCCCAGAATGTAGATCGAATACATATTATAACACCTGTAGAGAGTCTAGAATACACAGAGGACTACTTGGAAAATTTACTTACAGTTGAAACTGAAGTCACTATTTCAACCAATGTAAAAATAAAAAAACTAGAAGAATTAATCAGTTGTATCGGTTCAAAAGCCACTATTGAGCATATTTTTGCTTTCGAAGAATACTGCTTATTAAGTGCCGCATACTTACGGCAACATTTCAAAATTGATGGAAAAAAGCCAGAGGATGTTATCACTTTTAGAGATAAGAAGCTCATGATTGATGTGCTTGAAAATAGTGGTATAAACTCTGTTAAAATTCCATATACAGAGGACTATATAGATTATAGTCAGGTTGTGAGACTGCTAAAAAAATTTAAAAAAGTTATAGCGAAAAGAAAGGATGGTATGGGTTCCAAAGATATGGCAATTTTTACAAGTGATTTGTCTGATTTAGAGGTGAAAGAACTTGCAGAAAATATACGTAAAGATAAAAGCTATATAATTCAGGAATTTATAGAAGGTCAAGTGTTTCACTATGATACATTTGTTATTAATAAGACCCCAATAATTAATAACTTGATGATGTATCAAGAAAATCAATTTGAGTTTAAATCAAATAAATCTTTATCTGCAGTGTCAGTTAGTGATAGTCAACTTAGAGATAAACTTATAGATGCGGCTCATGAAGTTATAGCGTGCTATGGGATGGACAAAGTGACACTCCACTTAGAGCTTATAAATTCAGTCAATGGTATCTATTTTTGTGAGATTGGGGTGAGGCCGGGAGGGGCGGGAGTTGTCCCAGTCATTGAATCGTTATTTGGAACAAATCTTTTTGAAGTTGAGTATAACCTCCAATCAAATCATGAGGAATTAATTCCTAATGAAATAATTAGTCAAGTCAACCAGGGAGGATGGACTATAGTTTATCCTAAAAAGGGTAAAGTGACATTTGTGTCTGATGTTGATGAAATTTTAACATTGGATGGAGTAAAATCAGCTGATGTATATATTAAAGCTGGGGACTCTTTAGGGCTTGGGAAACACTGTGCCACTAAAGTATTTCAATCTGTATATACTGCAGAAAATATTGATGATGTCCTTTCTTTAAAAGATAAAATACTAAATGAATTTAAATTTGAAACAGAATAAGGGGATAATGATGGATGCTACGTATTTTCCACTTTTAGGAATGAACTATATTTTAAATGATACTACACAGATTGTTGACTTAAAGATGGATGGAGTTAATAAGATCAATATACTTTTGTGTGCGCAACCAAATAGTTACCCTCATTTTGGTACTTTAATTAACTTTATATTTGGATTTGCATATGCAGATATTTTAAGAAAAAAATATGGGGTAGAAGTTGAAGTAACATTGGATCTCTTAGAACATGCTAAAGGAGAAAAAGTAGTTCATGAGGAAAGTATATATTTCAAGCCCTTAAACCATACGTATAGTAAGGATAGTAAGTTAAGTGATTATGAATTCTATCGTGTGTTTTTTGAAGAATTGTTGTCAGAATTAAGTGAACTCTCTGGTGTTGATTATAAAATCAGAACATTCAATGAGTTTCAAAAGGAACGTCATGCACGTCGGGCGCTGATTGATATGTATAATAATCATGATAGGATTGCCAAAATTATTACACCAAAAGAAAATAAACTTCGTACTAGACTAGCGTGTCCCCAGTGTGGTTTGTACAGCACAAATACTAAAGATACTAAAATCACAGTTTATAAGGATAAGTTAGAATTTAGCACAGAATGTCCAGAACATGGTTTCTGTGAATTGACATTTGATGAAACAAATGAAGTGGAAGTCAATCCCAATGTACCAATGAGAAATCTTATGAAAGGGATCTCTATCATTGAGAATGATGCCAAAAATAATACACTGAGTATTGTATTTGAAGGCGCTGATTGGGGTGGCGTATGGCCTCTGCGTGTCTATTATGAAGGATTGAAGGAAATGGGGTATAACCAGATTCCGACACTTATATATACACCACAAATTTTAGATCGTTCAGGTTCAAAACTTTCAAAACGTAAATATGTCGGAGGAGATTCAGCATATCGTGGTATGTATGATGAGTATATTGTTAATATCTCACTGATTAAAGATGAGCTAGGAGATGATGCGATTAAAAAGTTATGGAATGTCTTTTCACCTTGGGCAAGTGATCCAAAGTATTTCTTTAGAGATTACACTGTAAATTATTTGCTAGAGGTAATGAAGGAGGAGTTTTAATTGAAGAAAATTATTCTGAGTTTTAAACCGGAGTTCTTTAGAGCCTTATTAACCCAAAAGAAACATTTTGAATATCGTTCAAGAATTCCTGAACAACAAACGGTTGCTTACCTTTATTTATCTGCACCTGCTAAAATGATTGTAGGAAAAATGGTTATGGGGAAACGAAATGAGATTAAGTCATTCTTAAATGATTCTGATTTAAATAATGACTATTGTTTGAATTTAAACAATCATTATCGAGAAGGAGCCAAGTATTTTTCCGCTATTCATTCATTATCGCTTTTAGATAGCCCAGTTCTACTAGAGGAAGCTAAAAAGATGTCTCCTAATTTTTCTGCACCTCAGGGATATAGTTATATAAAAAATTATCAAGAACTTCATGAGTACCTTGAAAAAGCTGATTATTCATTGTTTGAAATAAACCCGAATGAGAGTCTGGAGTTTCTCGGTTTATTTACTAGAGATATAGTTAACAAATTCAGTCAAGAAATTGAAACTCCCAGTTTTTTAGAAAAATTTATATAGATTTAAAGAGACCGAAACAGACCTTGTCAGATACATACAGACTGGCAAGGTCTTTTAGGTTCGAATATTTTTAATAAATCAAATATGTGAAACTTTTTACCTTACTTACTTTGTTCACTCCCTATAAAAATTCACTAATACAGTGAAGGCTATTGAAGTCATTTTATTCGGAGCAACAAGATGGAAAAAGATTATTACATTTTGGTAAATGGTAAGAAAGTTGAAGTATCAGAGGAAGTCTATAAGGCTTATTGGCAGTTAACAAATCGTGAGAATTATTTGAAACGTTTAGATGCAAAATATAATGTATTGCCGTTTTCAAGTTTTGGAGATTATGAATATGACATCCTTGATAAACTAGCAGACAAGTCCATAGATATTGAGAAAATTGTTGAGACTAGGGAGCTGTTGAAACTTCTTGAATTAGCTTTGTCAAAGTTAAATGATGAAGAGTATACCCTAATTTCGGATTTATATTTTAAAGAACTATCCATTAGAGCGTTAGCAGAGAAAAAACATATTCCTCCAAGTAGTCTGGCCTACCTGAGAGACAAGATTTTGAAAAAACTTAGAAAATTTTTTGAACAGTAAGGCATATTTTTCACTTAAAGAGTAAGAGACAAAAATGTCTATTGTTCATTGAAAATTGAATAGACCACGGCGGGACTTTCCTAGTTTGCCGAGCAATCTCACAAGACGCCAAGACCGTAAGCGAGCGATAATTCTTGATGAGACAATAGACCGACACTCTATGCCAAGACACATTCTAGGGACAATGATACTTCTAAACGTTGTTGCTTCTCAATCGTTAATAGAGGAGAGATGAGATTTCTATGTTGTGCGTCAGCACACCTGCCAATGTCGTAAAACTATAGTTTGATTTTAACTAGGAGAAATTTTATGGAGGCAATAATTGATTATTGTTTATTTTGTAGTATGTTAAATAGACTTTTAAGTCTAAATTTGGTAACAAATGACGAATATCGTTTACTTTCAGAGATGTTACACAAAAAAATTAAAAATAGTACAAATGTTAGTACTAAACTAGCTGACAAATTGATATAAGAGCGGTAAAATCAACCTTGAGAGGAGGTTGTTTTTTTATGAAAGATATTCAACTTATAAAAGCAAATAAAACTATTAGTAGCCGTCGAGGTGTACTACAAGATGTGATAAGGGTTGCAGCCTACTGTAGGGTTAGTACAGATAGCGAAGACCAAATCAATAGTTATAACTCGCAGCTACAATACTATAAAGATTATATTAGTCAAAAACCAGAATGGAATTTCGCTGGGATATTTGCGGATGAAGCGATTACTGGTACTAAGGTTGATAAGCGTGATGGTTTTAGAAAAATGATTAGTCGGGCGTTAAATGGAGAAATTGATATGATTGTCACTAAATCCATTACACGTTTCGCAAGAAATACCGTTGATACACTTCAATATGTAAGGATGTTGAAGGAGAAATGCGTTGAGGTTTATTTTGAAGAAGAAAATATCCGAACTCTCTCTATGGATGGGGAACCATTATTAACCATATTGAGTTCAGTAGCTCAACAAGAAGTGGAAAATATTTCTGCTCATGTAAAAAAAGGATTAAAAATGAAAATGCATAGGGGAGAAATGATTGGTCTTCCAAGATGTTTGGGTTATAATTTTGATTTTGAAACGAATCAAATGACAGTGAATGATGAGGAGGCTAAAATTGTACGATATATCTTTGACAGATACTGTGAAGGTCTGGGGGGACAAGTCATAGCACGTGAGCTTTCCGAAATGGGTATCCCTTCTCCAAGAGGAAATTCTGAATGGAGAGATTCAACGATTTTGAAGATAATAAAAAATGAAAAATATGTTGGAGATGTTATCATGGGAAAAACCTTTACAGTTGATCCCATATCAAAACGTCGACTGGAAAATCTAGGGGAAGCTGATAAGTGTTATATCAAAGATAATCATGAACCTATTATAAGTCGAGAACAATTTGAAAAAGCAAGGGAGATTAGAGAGAAAAGGGCATCCTGTAAAAAGACAGTATTGAAAATAGGAGCTTCTAAAAGAACAATTTATTCTAGGAAATATGCTTTTAGTAGTTTACTTGAATGTGGATATTGTAGGGCGTATTGCAGTCGACGAAGTTGGCATGCTAGCTCAAAATATCAAAAAAGTGTTTGGCAATGTATGTCCGCAACAAAAAAGGGTAAAAAGCATTGCCCTCATTCCAAAGCTATCTCTGAAGAGCTTATCGAGGAGGTGTTCTTAGAAAGTCTTAGGCAGTTTAGTCATTCCAAATCAAATGCTATCAAGAAATTTTTAACATTAGTCAGCGAAGAATTGACTAAAGACTTGGTTCATAGTGATGCATCACAGACAAGGCATGAACTTGATAAACTCGAAAGAGAGGAGAGGCAAATTTTAGAACTTCATCTTGCTGAAAAAATATCTTATAATATATATATTCAAAAATATGATGAATTGCAAAGTAAGAAAATTAAACTGCAGGAGGACGTAGCTAGTTTTGAGCAGTATAAAGAAGAGCAAGTAAATCTTAAAGACAGAATAAAGTCGTTTGAGAGGGAGTTATCTAAACATGAAATAATTGATATCTTTGATAGAAAGATTTTCGAAGCAGTTATTGAAAAAATCATTGTAGGAGGTTATACTGAAGAAGGAGAAATCGATCCCTACCAATTGACTATTATTTACAAATCTGGTGAAGTCAAAGAAACACATGTAAAAAAATCAAAGAATAGAAACTTAAAATTGTCACCAACTTCCCTACACAATGATGAAGAATTGTATCCCAACTCACCACACAGCACGAACTGAGGCTGTTGTAAAATTAATTAAAAAAATTAGAAAAAGTAGTTGACAAGTTTGAAAAAGGCTGTATAATAGTAAGAGTTGAAAATACAGCTCAGG